>NZ_OV100765.1:296302-296704 GCF_920984865.1 Candidatus Nanopusillus massiliensis
GCATTTTATGTTTGGTTTNGAACGCAAATTGATATATTAAAATATTCAAAAAAAGTTATTTTCGGACATCATTCTCCTTTGGATAAACCTATCAAAGANTTTATTATTCTTTATTAGAAAAGTATTATTGCCAGAAAAATAAGATATTCCTATCATCATTTTTTAACCGAATATGTGCAAATATATATAGAAAAAGGGGTTTTAAGAAAATATTTATAATTCCGAATTTTTGTTGAATTAGATAAATATAAACCAAAGGAAAAAAGCTATGATAAATTTAAGATAATCTTGCCAGGTGTTATTAATATACTAAAAGGAATAGATATTTTAATAAAGGTTGCTGAAACTTTAAAGAAATATAATGATATAGAATTCTATATCGCCGGTAATAAGCCAATATAT
>NZ_OV100765.1:296718-296883 GCF_920984865.1 Candidatus Nanopusillus massiliensis
CTACTGTTAAATATTTAGGAATGTTTGATGAAGATGAATATGCTAATAATATAGGTATAGCTAATTTAAGGTTTTTACCTACAAGGATTGAAACATTTTCATTCTCTGTATTAGAAAATTTAGCANNNGGAAATCCTGTAGTTGTATCAAATTTACCAGATGTAA
>NZ_OV100765.1:296904-297471 GCF_920984865.1 Candidatus Nanopusillus massiliensis
GAATCAATTTATTATGCAAAACTTAATAATGTAAAAAATTATATTAATGGAATATTAAAATATTATCAAATATGGAAAAATAATAATGGATAAATATGAAGAATTATCTAAAAAAGCCAGAGAAATTGCAAGTAAATTTGATTCGAATATAATATTGCCAAAAATAGAAGAGATGTTTAAGAAAGTTTATGAATCTTCATAATTATTTTTTATTATGAATAATTTTATTCTTTCATCCATGGTTAAAATCAAAAGGTGGTGCAGAAAGAGTTAGTTTATGAATACTATAAAAGAACTGCAACATAAAATAAAGATATTAACTTGGAATTATATTAAAGAAAAAACTTATGATTTTAAAGAAGAAGATATAATGAATGTATATGATAAAAAATATGAAAGAATATTTAGAGGATATTTAATTAGAGGGGGATTTTCATTATTAAATTTATTAATAAAATATGAAATTGATAATTTTGATTTGTTATTAATATCTACAGGTGGTATTGCAGAATTAATATTAACAAATCAAAATTTTAATATATCAAAAGTTACATATAATCATACAAT
>NZ_OV100765.1:297487-298410 GCF_920984865.1 Candidatus Nanopusillus massiliensis
TAAATGTTATTTCTATTGGAACATTAAATATAGATTTAGAAAATATTATTATTTACCTTATAAAGTAGCTCTGAATCGTTATATAATTATTTAGAAAGAAAAGCTTGGAAGAAAATAGATTTTGCAATATTTAATTCAGAACTATCTAAAAAGAGAGCATTAGATAAAAATGTTAATAGTAAAGAAAAAACAGATGTTACTATATCTTGGTGCAGATTTGTCAAATTTTTATAATGATAATNNGGAAGATTATTTCTTATATGTAGCAAGAATTGGGTTATCAAAAAGACAAGATATANNNATAAAAGCATTTGCAAAGTTTATTAAAAAATATTCAGAATATAAATTATATTTAGTTGGAAATGTTGAAAATAAAAAATATTACTTAAAAATATTGAAACTAATTAAGCATTATAATTTACAAAATAATATAAAATTATATTCAAATTTATCCGATGAAAAATTAAGAGAATTATATGCAAAATCTTTGGCATGTATCTATATACCATATATGGAAGATTTTGGAATAGTTCCTTTAGAATCATTAGCTGCTGGAAAGTATTTAATTAATGTTTATCCTTCTGGAANTTGTGAATTATTAAAGAATGCACACAGAATTTATTGGATAAAAAAAGATTTTATGAAGAACCTATGATTAATGAAATATATAACTCATTAGAATATTTTGTTAAAAATAAAGATGAATTAATAGAAAAAGGAAAAGAAAATATAGAATTTGTTAAAAAATATGATTTATCATGGGAAAGATTTACAAAAGAATTGGATAATAAACTTAAAGATATTTTAGAAAATATAAATAATTGATAATTGATTTCTATTAGTATAATGATACCTTTACATATTTAAAAAATTTTTTTCAAAAAATTTTACAATAATGAATGAAATGAGAAAGATATTAATTG
>NZ_OV100765.1:298426-309845 GCF_920984865.1 Candidatus Nanopusillus massiliensis
ATAATTCAAGGAAAATAATTAAAAATATATATTCAAGTTTATACAATATTTAATTTTAAAAAAGCAAAATATTAAATTAAAATTAAGAAACGGAGAAACCATAATAGTACCTAGATCTTTTTATCCTAAAATAATATATTATTATTACTTGGGATATATTGCTGACTATTAGCAAAGATGGAATATAGTTTNAAGTAAATAATAAAACTTTTCATAATACCTTTTAAAGAAATCGAACTTTTGAGATTTTGGCGTATAAATAAATTAGGGTGGTTCTATAATAATAATTACTGGGAGAAAAATAACATAAAATATAAGCATGAATATAGTTCAATATATGATGTTTTTGAAAGCGAAGATTATAAATTTCTTAATGTTCAAAATAAAACTATAATANNNATAGGAGCCTTTGTAGGAGATTCATCAATATATTTTATTCTAAAAGATGCAAAAAAAGTATATGCAGTTGAACCACATCCAGATGCCTATAAAGAAATGATAGAAAATATAAAATTAAATAATATGGAAAATAAAATTATTCCAATAAATATAGNNATAAGTTATGAAAAAGATTATATATTGTATTCCTGTAACAACAGTAAGTACGCAAGATACATTTTAAAATCAGAAGGTAATGGTATTAAAGTACCCGCAGGTAAATTAAGAGATATTATTGATAAATATAATATAGATGCACAAATATTAAAAATGGATTGTGAAGGATGCGAATATAATATAATTTTGAAAGATTATGATACTATAAAAGAATTTGATGAAATTGGATTTGAATATCATGCTTATAATAATAAAATACCTGTTAGTAAATTAATAGAAAAATTAAATAAAATTTTGAATGTAAGATTATAAAAGAGAAATCAAAGAATATANNNNTAGTATTTTGTATAAGAAAAAAATAAATTTAAATCTTTATTTTATATTTCTTTTTTATGAAAGCTTCAGTAATAGTAATGGATTATTTAAGAAAAAAATATATTCTAGATGCATTAAAAAGTATTAAAAATCAGAAAGAAATTGATTTAAATGATATTGAAAGTAAATGTTGTAAAATATTATCAAGATGAAAAAATAGATAATTATATTAAAGAAAATTTTCCCACATTATAAGATAATAAATTTAGATCCAAATGGTCCAGATCGTTGTATTGGTAGTGAACTTGCTATAGGAATAAAAGAGGATTCTNNNAATTTAATATTCTTATTAGATGATGACGATATGTTTACCGAAAATAAAGCTAGTAGAATATTTGAGGTTGTAAAAAATATGAAATATGATGAATATGTAATTTGGAATAAGGCTATAATAACTCAAGATTTAAAAAGTAGGCCATTAAAAAAGTCAGAGCACAAACATATATATAACAGCAGTAGCATAGTTCTAAATATTAAAGATAAAGATAAAGTTAAAAGATTATATAAGAAAAATATATTATGCTGTAGATCGAGCTCATTTTATGCTTTTTTAAAGAAAAAATTATAAAATTGAATGATTCATAAACTTACTATAGAAGATTCGGAGAAAACACAAGTATTAGATTTAGTAGACAGATGTTGGAAATGAACTTACAAGATTTTCAATATATTTATGAAAAAACAAAATGTAAAAATATAATAGATAGGATAGTAAATTTTAAAATTAAATTAAATACTATGTATAACGCTAATTATAAAATATCATTAAAAGAATATATAGGAGAAGTTTATTACAGATTTGATGAAGATTATATTAAGAGATTATCAGTGATTATTTTATATAAATTATTTAGAAATTATCTAAAAAAATATTATTTGAAAAAATATACTCTTACAGAGCCAAATGTACAAAATGAATAGAAATTATAAATTTTTATTATTATATTTTAATTTAATATAATTAAGAAAAAAGAGATAAAGGATAATCATTTATAATATTAAAGTACTTATAGTAAATTATTTAGATAAATTCAAGAAAGTTTATTAAGAAAATTATTGAAGGGTGTTAAATAAGAATTAATAATAATATATTGTATAATAAAAAATAAAGTTATTAATATAAAAATTTCTCTTAAATAAAAAATAATCTATGTATTTAATTTTACTATTTCCTCAAATATCTTTTTAACATGTATACTTTTGTCATAAGAAACTATCACAACTCTATATAATGGTTCTGTATCTGAATATCTTACCAATATTCTTAAGTTATCCTTTAATAATTCTATACCATCTAAATCTCCATTTAAATCATTTAATATAAATCCATTATTCTTTCCATATTCTTTTACTTTATCAATTAAATTTGGATTATTTCTTGGTATATCTTTCTCTAACCATGTAAATTCTGGAATATTTAAATTATTTATATCTATACCCTTTTTCATATATTTTAATAACATTAATGCGCCGAATAATGCATCATCAATATAATCATTTTCAGCAAAATAAATATGAACAGAATATTCAATACATAAATATGCTCTATTTTGTTGACCTGCAAATTTAATAAATGTATGGCCAGGTCTTTTTAAAATTACTTTTCCTCCTTTTTCTTCAACCAATTTTCTTAAATAAATTGGTAATGAAATTTCTAATACTTATGTTCTGTCTTTTTTATTAAAAGGTATTAAATATTTATCCATTCTAATTCTATTTCCATATTTATCAACTACACCCAATCTATCCCCATCGCCATCAAACATAAATCCAATATCTAAATCCTTTCTATTTCTCATTAATTCTTGTAAAGATTTAATATTTTCATCTTTTGAAGGGTCGGGATTATGCCCTGGAAAAGTTCCATCCATATTATCATTAATTGTTATAACTTCATTTCCTAAATCTGTTATATACATCTTTCATTAAAGTCAATACAGAATTTGAAGGATCATAACCAACTTTAAATCCACTCACTCCCTTAAATTTCTCTTTTAGATGTTTTTTATAAATATCTCTTGCTTCTTCAAAAACTTCTATCATTCCTTCTTTTTGTGTTGGCCTTATATCTTCATATGTTAATTTTTCAATTTTATCGATTTCTTCTTTTGGTAGATCATTTCCATTACTATTAATTGGTTTTATCNNNTTATATTGCAAAGAATCATGAGATGCAGTTATCATTAATACTGGAATATTATACACTTTTGCCAAATAATTGCTTCTGGTGTAGATCCAATTCCAAAATCTAAACATCATGTGTATAAACTAATGTTTCTACTAAAATATCTCTTATTCTTGGAGAAGATAATCTTATATCTCTTACAATTCCTATTGATTCTCAGTTATTAAAATATCTTCCCAATGCATATCCAATTTTNNNTAATAGTTCATCTGTTAGTTCTTGTCCATAAAGCACCTGATATCATATAATTTAAATACTCCACTCATGATTAACTTTAAATCTTTGATATTTAAATATCTTATCAAACATATGAATGAATGATAATATATTAAAGGTTAAATAAATATTTTTCATTTTTTGTAATTAAAGGTATCTAAAAATCTTAATTTTTATATATCTTTTATGAAGAAAACAAAAATTGTTGCTACAATAGGTCCAAGTTGTATAGATAAGATAAAAGAATTAGATAAATATGTAGATGTATATAGGATAAATTTTTCACATGGAGATAAGAAGAGTCATGAAGAATATTTTAAAATAATTAGAGAAAATAGAAGAAAAGCCCATATTAGTAGATTTACCAGGACCAAAGCTAAGGATAGGAAATCTAAAACAAAAAATATTATTAAAACCAAGAGATAAAATAATATTTTCTCANGATGATGGTGTTCCAGTAGAGGATCCATGATTTTATAAGGTAGTTAAAGAGAATAAAGATATATATTTAGATGATGGAAATATAAAAGTTCATATAGATAAAGTAAATAATAATAAGGTAGAAGGAACTGTTCTAACTGGAGGAATATTAACATCTAGAAAAGGAATAAATATGACAGATCTAAATTTAGATACTGGAGTACATCCAAAGAAATTTAGAACTATTAAAAGAAGCTTTAGATTTGGGTGCAGATTTTATAGGAGTATCTTTTGTTTTATCAAAAGAAGATATAATAAAAGTTAAAGAAATAGTAAAAGATAAAGCCTGGGTGATTGCTAAAATAGAAACTAAAAAAGCTTTAGATNACTTGGAAAACATAATTAAAGAATCTGATGGTGTAATGGTAGCAAGAGGGGATTTAGGAGTTGAAATAGGATTTTCAAATTTAATATTTGCACAAAAAAGAATAATTAAAACATCAAGATTATTTGGAAAGCCTGTTATACTGGCTACACAAGTATTAGAATCTATGGTAAATAATTCAATACCAACTAGAGCTGAAGAAATAGATGCTTCTGTATCTGTATTAGAAGGTGTAGATGCTATAATTTAAGTGATGAAACAGCAATAGGTAATTATCCAATAGATTCTGTAAAAGTATTAGAAGAAATAATATTAAATGTAGAAAAAGAAGTAAAGCCAGAATAGTAACCTCCGAATAATATTAATGATTCTATAGCAGTAGGTGGAGTAAGTACTTCGGAATTTGATAATGATATAAAACTAATTGTTGCGCAAAGTAGAACTGGAAATTCCATAATAAGAGTTTCAAGATTAAGACCAAAACAAATTATAATAGGAATTACACCAAATAAAGAAGTATATAGGAAATTATACTTATTATATGGAGTATATCCTCAACTAGAAAGAGCAGAAATTAAAGATATACTTGATATAATAAATAATTCCAAAATAATAGCTAAGAAATATATTAATAATGGATATATATTAATATTAGGTGGAGATCCTAAATCAAAAATAGGAAGAACGGATTTTATAAAAATAGAAAAAATATAACAAAAACGAAATTTTTTATTAACAAAATTATAAAAAACAAAATATTTAATATGAATTTTGGGATATAAACTAGTAAAAGTTAAAATTTTACAATATCAAACTGATCTTATTAATTATAATAAATACCGGGCGTAGCTCAGCCCTGGTAGAGGCCCGGCTGTAGTGGTTAAATTGGCCGCGAAGTCCGGCAGGTCGTGGGTTCAAGTCCCACCGCACCTGGACTTTTATTTTTATTTTTTAACAATTATATATGAGAAAATTATTATTAATTCCATCAACATTTACTGGAGAAAAAAGAGATCAAAAGATTAGAATATTTTTAATATCACAATTAGCAAGAGCAATTGTAAATTTTGGGATAAATGAAGAAGGAATTTATTATGATGATGATTCAAAATTTAATTCACATGGTGTGGGAAGATTTATTTTAAAAGTATTAAAATATTTAAATACCCCANCATATATTAGAAAAATTGCATTTCCATTGATAAAGAATTAAAATATATTGGTTCTGCTTTACCTTTAAATGTATACCTATCATAAAGATAGAACAAGATATGAATATGTTTATATATTAAAAAGAGAAAAAGATAAATTTTATGTATAAATGGAGAAGAAAAATTATAGGCAAGTGTAAATAAAAAATATAGAAAAACAAATATATTAATTTATGATAAAGTAAATAAGAAATTATTGTATCCAAATGAAAAAGAATTTTATTTTGGTTATGAAGTATTTTATTATAATAAAAATTTAGAAGAATTAATTAAAAAATTAAAAGAAGAAAATTTTTATTTAATAGCAACATCTAGATATGGAGAAGATATAAAAAATATAAAGATTGAGAAAAAGGATAAAATTGCAATTGCTTTTGGATCTTTTGCAAGAGGTATTGAAGATATGATAAAAAATTGGAAAGAAAAATTTGATATATCAATAAATATATGCCCAGACCAAAAATTAGAAACCATTAGAACTGAAGAAGCTGTATATTATACTTTATCATTATTACATTATAAGGAAATTATATGAATTATCAGTTTTTGATAGTTATAATTCTTTATAAAATATAATAAACTTATTTTAAAATATGTTATCAGAAGGCTTTGAATTATTAGAAAAATATGGAATAAAGATTACAAAACATTGGGTAAATGAAGTACCGTTGCATTCAAATTTTGCCATTAGTAATAAAGGCAGACTTAAATCATAAAACAGATTTGGGTGCAGTAAAATTAAATATACAAAATTATAGTGAACTAAAAAAATATTATGAAGAATTTAAGAAAAAATTTAATACAGATATAATTAATACAAGAATAAGTAATTGGAGAATTTAATGAAGTAATAATTGGAATAAAGTATGATAAAATATTTGGAGATATAGGCGTCATAGGNATTGGCGGAATATATACAGAATTATTAAAAGATTTTATTATTCTATCTTTACCTTTTGATATAAATATTTTAGAAAGAAGATTAAGAGATTTAAAATTATATCCTATGTTAAATGGATTTAGAAATAGACCAAAAGTAAATATTAATTTATTGCCTGAAAATATAATGAAATTATATGAATTATACAAAAAAGAAAGATTTGAAGAAATTGAAATCAATCCTACTATTAATTAATGAAAAAGAATCATATGCTGTAGATATAAGATTTGTAAAGCAATAATTTTTATATAATTTTTTAATTAAGAAATTTTTATAGTAAAATTGGAAGTATATGGAACTGTTTNNNNTTCTGCAGATACTGTTAGAACAACAATTGAAGATTTAAAGAAAAAATTAAAATATGATTTTGTAATTTCTGTTTGTGATAATTTTTCAAAAGATGGAACATTTGAAATATTAAAAGAATATGATTTTATTGATGCATTTCAAAAAGAATCTACAAGGGGATTAGGAAGGCAATATGCGTTAGAAAATTTGATTAAGAACATCCTGATGTAGATTATATATTTTATATAGATTTTGATGTTATTATTTCCTGATTATTTACAATGAATTAATAAAAAGGAATTAGAAAGATATATAAAGAAAATACAATTATTGGTTTTGGTTCTAGTTCAGGATTTGCTTCATTAGATATTATAAAAGAATATTAGCAAAGGTAAGATGGAGAGATATTAAACTCGCTGAAGATTTTATGTATATGATTGATATAATTCATAAAGGATTTGATTTATGCATCCTTGGCTGTGCCATTATCTTTTAATCAGGAAAGACCAAAAAGAGAAAGAAAATATGCAAAAGGATTAAAATATATAAATAGATTATTTAAAATCTATTTTAAAGACTATGCTTTACATAAATTATTAGCTATTTGGATAAAATTTAATTCAATAAAAGACTATGAAAGAATTTTACATACACATCTAAAAGATTTTTTATTACCTCCAGAACTAGATTTAGAGAAAAATCTGCTATTTTTAATGTATTCCATATTATCCAGGATACTTAATGAAAATGATAAAAAAATTATCAAAATATTATGATTATATATACTTATATAAAGTGAGAAGAAAAAGAAGACCAGGATATTATTTAATAATTTATTATGATTATAAAACAATTCAAAAGTATCTTATGAACTTTCTAAAATATGTTAACAAACCTTTTGATCCAAACAAAGTAATAAAAATTAATCTAAAATAGCTTTAGATTATCTTTATTTTCTAATACATTTACGAAGGTTTTCATTAAATTTGATTAATCCATTAACCATATCATACTATTTTATTATATAATTTTACCAATTCCTAAATCTTGATTATAATTATCTGGAGAGAAATCTAAATCTTTATCATATTTTTTTGTTGACCTTTCTATTTAAAATTAAGATTCCAGTCAATATTAATATATTTCCAATATATTTAATGTGTCTTTATTTTTTTCCAATTCTCTTTTAATTAAACTTCTAGCCATTCCTGCATTTAATCCATTACTCGCTTTTCTACCCATTCTACTAAATAAATTCATAGCAAAATTAATTAAACTCTCAACAACCTCTTCAGACATTTGATATTTATTAACCAATTCATTAATTGAAAACAAATTATGTAAATCATTTTCATTATATCTAACAATATTTTTTCTCTCATTTTTATCATTTAATTTTTTTAAAAATTGGTCTACTTCTTTTTTATATTTTTCATAATCTTCTTTAAATTTTTTCTTATTTTCTTCAGATAATAATATTTCATACATTGTAGAATTTTGATTGATTATTTTCTTTAATTTATCAAATATCTTATTTTTATTTATAAAATCCTCAAATGAATCATGAATTTTTATCTTTTACATGCTATAATTCTCTCATTTGGAATAATAATACTAAACTTTTTACAGAAGAATATAATGATTGTTCTAAATAATATATTGCCAAATTATAATTTTTCTTAAAATATAAATCATACGAATCTGATAAATTTTTCTTAGCATTCTCTATTAATTCCTTTGAATATTCTATATTTTCTTGAGGTACTTTCTTAAATAAATTATAACCAGTCATTAATTTTGCAACATCAAATATGCCAACCATTATTTTAATATAACATTAAGGTTTAAGAATTTCTAATAATATTTTTGCATCATTTATTATATCATTATATAGTCTATATATTCATTTGGAATATGTGCACTTTCATTATATGTACTCCATACAATTGTATTCAATCCCCTTTCTTTTAAATATTTTGCATATGTTCCTCCTCCAATTCCTACCAATCTTGGTTCATTATTTTTATATTTTTTAATTGCTTCTTTTAATTCATTTAAAAATTCATTATTATAAATATTTTCTAATATTGTATGGATAATCTTTATTTACAATTTCAATATCAATTTTGCAATTATAATTTCTTTCAAATTCTTTACATATATATTCTTTGATTGATATACTTCATCTAAATTATAATCTGGCAATATTCTACAATCATAATAAAATATAAATTCTCCAGGTATTATAGTTACATTATCTATATTTTTTTCAACTTTTGTTGGTTCAAATGTACTTTTAGGAGGGTTAAATAAATTATTTTCTATATCATATTTTTCATGTAAAGAATCATATAAATTAAAATTAACATAGATCCTAATGTTGTTGAATTAATACCTAAATCTGGAGTACTTGCATGTGCCTGTTTTCCAATAACCTTAACTTTTATCCATAATATACTTTTCTCAGCAACTTCACATATCCAATCCATCAGAAATTCCAGCATCAGGTATTAAAATCCAATCATCTTTTTTAAATAAATTCGACTCTTTTTCTAATATATATTTTAATCCATATTTACAGCCGGTTTCTTCATCTGGAAGCTAATATTAATCCATAATTATATTTAGGTAAAATATTATTATCCTTAAAATATTTTGCTAATAATATTCCTAAAACAATTCCATTTCCATTATCTAAAACTCCTCTTCCATATATTTTATTATCATCAACTGTAACATTAGAATGGATCATATTTCCATAGATTTAAACTTCCTTCTGGTACAGTATAAATATGTGCAATTATCCAAAATGCTTTTTCTCTATTTTTTCCATATTTTATTGCAATAATATTTGGTCTTGATTTTTCTTTTACCCTTTCATCAGGTGCCTCAATTATTTTAATTTCATCAAACAAATCTTTTACAATATTATATAATACTTTTGCTCTTTCCCATTCACCTTCACCATTATTATCCGGTCCAATGGATTTAATTGGTATAAATTTCTTATACACAGGAATTATATAATCTTTGTATTCTTCTATATTCATAAATAAATAATTATTTAATATATTAATATGAGTGTTTTAAATGGAGAAGATGCAAAGAAATTTGTAAAAGAATATGTAAAGGTAAATCCTGCAGGAATTGATAATAAAACCTAAAAAAATATATAAAATACCTATTAAAAAGATAAAATATATATTAATTGATAAAGATAAGAGAAGATATTTCTTTGATTATAATTTAGATTCTGAAGATCTATTAGAAATTGCAATTAATGAAAATAAAGTAAAAGAATTATTAGAAAATTCATTTAAAAAGATTCCTGATTCATTTATTGAAATAAAACCAAAAAATGATGATTGGATATTAAATATGAGGATTATACTATGTAGTATTTCCTGAAGTTGAAATTCCAAATGATATGATTGCAATAGCATTGCCAAGGTCTACATTTAATAGATTGGGAATATTAAAGTTTGAAAGTGCTTATTTGATCCAGGATATAAAGGAGAATTTACTCAGACATATTATTTTCCAATTAATGCAAAAATAAATATAAATGAAGCATGGGTGCAATTAATATTTATTAAATTGGAAAAAGAATCAAAAGAAACATATAAAGGATATTGGTATGGAGAAAAATATTGAAAAATTTAATAATTTACTATATTTTTCTTTATTTTCAATATATTATAATTCTGTTCATCTTATTCTATATTTAATTATTTATAATCAATCCCAGTAATATTACTTAATAAATTATATAATATTATTTTCTTATTAATTACAATTTTCCTATTTTAAATATCAATAATAATGTATTTAAATTTTAAACGTAATTTGGCAATAATTATATTTTTATGAATTTATATCCTTGTGAATTTTCTTTTACTCTTTAGATATCCCTTTATAATATAGAATATTTTCCTTTCAATAACTTCTTTTTCATATTTTCTAATTTATTATTTAATTTACAAAAATATTATACAAAATTTTATCATTTTTTAAAATTTTAATCTTTTATAATATATTCAATATATTGAACTTCTTCTATTTTATAATTAATGTATTAAATATTTTCTTTAGAATTTTTAATATTATACAATCTTGGGAATATATAATATTCCTTTCAATTTATTCAATAATTTTATTTATTATTTTATATAAAAATATCTATATTTTAATAAAAAAATATTCTACTTACTATGCTTCTTAAATAAATCAAACTATTTCTGGTGGTACTACAACTATTTTTTCATTCTGGCTATTTCTTAAGATATCTAAAAACCTTAATGTTATACCATAATCACTTTCAGATAATATTTCTGCAGCTTTCTTAAAGTTCTCTGCAGCCTGTAATTCTCCTTGAGATTCAAATACTTTTGCCTGTGCCAATCCTTGTGCTTTTAATATTTCTGCATCTCTTTGTCTTTCAGCAATTGCTCNNNGGGTTAATGCAGATAATATTACTAAAGGAACAATTAGATCCTGTTGATTTTTATTGCAATAATATCAACACCCCATTCTCCAATCTCTTTTTGAATTATATCTTTCAATTCATTTCCAATTTCTTCTTTTTTCTGTAATATATCATTTAAATTATATTTTCCAAATATATCCCTTAAATTTGTCTGTGCATATTTAATATTGTCCTATTTAAAACACTTACATTCATTATAACTTTTCCAGGATCTACTATTCTATAAAATACTGTACTTCTTACTGTAATATTGTACATTATAGGCAGTTAATAATACTTGTTCAGGTAAATCNTAATTTATAATTCTCATATCTACTTTAATTAATTTTTGAAAACCTGGCAAAATATATATTAAACC
>NZ_OV100765.1:309850-310415 GCF_920984865.1 Candidatus Nanopusillus massiliensis
AAAGGACTCCTGAATAATATCCTAATGTAAATATTACTGCCTTTTCATAGTTATATATTATTCTTATTCNNGTTAATCGTATATATTATTATTAGTACTCCAAATATTATTCCCAATATTCCAAGAAACTTTATTAACAAAAATGACACTAATTAATAGTATAAAAAATATTGCCCATTGTCTCATATTGCTATATTCTTCCATATCAAAAATATCTTAATTTTGCTTAAAAACTTATCTAAAAATATTTTAATTATGAGCAAGGATGATAAAAAATTAAAAGAAATAGAAAAAATATATGAATCGATATTGCCATTTTTTACAAAAGAGGCAATTGATAGATTATCGAACATAAAAGNTGTATATCCAGAAAAATTTAAGCAGACTGTTTTGATTCTATATCAATATATTCAATCTGGTAAAATAAAAAAGATAAATGACAAATTATTAAAAAATATATTATCAAAATTATCTGAAAGAAGAGAACCAAAAATAAGATTTATACATTAGCGTAATATTTTTTCAGGAAGTGCTAATTTATCTGGTAAATATTTTTCTGCAACAA
>NZ_OV100765.1:310429-310657 GCF_920984865.1 Candidatus Nanopusillus massiliensis
TGCTGCCAATGCATCCTGTTCAACTTTTATTCCATAATCTAACATTTTTCTAAATTGTCTTTGCCAATCTTTAGATTTTTTAAACCAAGGATATTAGCTATTTCATTTAATCTTTTTAAAGCCCTTTGATTTAATTTTATTACTGCTCCTTTCTTTTTTAGATCATATTCATCTATATCATCAATTGTCATTCCTATAAATTTTATATCTGGAGTTGCTAATAATTCG
>NZ_OV100765.1:310662-342677 GCF_920984865.1 Candidatus Nanopusillus massiliensis
TTTTGATAGATTCATAGATTCTATTTTAATTACAGAATATATATAGAATCCCCATGGATCCCCATCTGTAAATACATAAACTGGTAAATTTTTTTCTTTTCTTAATCTATGTATTAATCGTCTAACACCTCTTGGAGATTGACCTTTACTAGTAATTAATATTTGCTCCATATTTCTCTGGAAATCTTTCTTCAATTAACCTATCAAACATTGCTTCTTTTTCAACTACTAAAACAAAATCAGCATTTACATCTCCAATTTCTAATATTCAATTGTTGATGGAACACTCCATCCGCCTCTTCCCAATTTTGAGCAATTCCACTCATCACCTCTCTTTTTATCCCTTAAATATATATCCCCATATATCGCACCTCTTCCTTCAGCTTTTATATGAAATTGCTCTCTTATTGCTTTTATTGCTCTTTCTAAATCTTCAATTACAGCATCAGATTCACTTTGTTCTTCTATTGTATTTACATTTAATATTGGTATTGATGCTTTAATTGATAATAAACTTCTCTTAAGCTTGCATTTTTATCTGTTTCTACTAATTTTTTTGCTAAAAAAGCAANTAATAATGTTTGCATAAATCTTCTTACATGACCCAAATTAAAAATTCTCTAGATTCAATTCTTTCTTTTAAAGTAATTTTATACCTTTGTTGATCATATTCAATATTTTTTATATTACATCTTACAGCAAGTTTTATTGAGGAACTTCCAGAAGAAAATTCATTATAAATTTCTTCAGCTAATTTTTTTATTCTATCTAAAACTTCTTCTTTAGATAATTTTTCTATATATTGGACCATTTTATTTTATTATAAGTTAATTTAATAAGCTCAACATTATTCTTTTTAACATCATTTATTACTTCCATTATTGTATCTTCTAATTCTTTTTCACTTAATAGATTAATTTTTACTGCATCTTTTAACATATTTTTAAGTAATGATACTGCTCTATCTTCTTTTCCCTCTTTTAATAGATTTTTTACTTCTCTAACAGATTTTAATATTTCAACTATTTATCATTTACCAATTCCTTCTTTATTCGTTTCTTTTATTCTTTTTTCTGCATTTTCTTTTTCAATATCCAACATAGAGCTTAAAGAATCTATAACCTCTAATCCATATCCATATAAATTTTTATATTTATCGCCAATTGTTTCTAAAGCCTTCTTTTTCTTAATATATATTCATAATTCTCTTAATGCATTTTTAATGCCCAATTCTTATTTCTTTTACTATTTCATCATATGGCGCAATTGCTTCCTTTGATTCTGAGGTAAATGGCAACCAAACAGATGCAACATGAACTAATATTGCCATTGGATCTTTTGGAAATTCTCCCTCAACTTCAAATCCCATAATGCTTCCAATTAATTTCTTTTAATGCATGTGTTAATGCATCTTCTCCTGGTTTATATAATAATGGTACTCTATTTGCAAATCTATAATATTGAAATTCATTTATTTCTCCACCATATCGCAATTCCAACTTCTACTATACAATGGTATTCCTCTATATAATGATGGTCTCCTTTTTATTGCAGCCATATATTCTGGTTTAAGTATATTTTCCATACTTATTAATATTATATCTCTACCAAGAGTTACAATATATTTTGATGGAATTGGCCTTAATTTTGCATTTTGTAATGTATTATATAGTTTTATAATCTGATCATCATTTAAACTCTTCGGATCTATATCCGGATCTAATTTTGCTTTCTTTAGTATTTCTATTGCTGTATTTTGTCCTACAGATGAAAAAGTTTTAGTTAAAAAATTTAAAAATGTTTTTTGATTTGTTTCTTCTTATTAATCTATCAAAATATCCTAATTCAATACCATATGGAGGTTGCTTTACTTCTTTTAATTCTGGAATTTCATTTATTATTTTTAATAAAAGAATTTCTCTCCATCTGGATTTTTATAAAGAATATTTGCATATGGATTTATCAAAGCAGTTAATTTAATATATTCATCAACAGATTGTTTACCCTTTATATATTGACCTATTATTTTTGCTTTTACAACTGTTCCACTCTCTTTTTTCACTTCAACTTCTTCTTTTTCTAAAATTATAGGGGTATTTGTTTTTACATCAATCTTTATCTTATATTTTATTCCTTTTTCTTTATTTTTCATTTTTGTAATAATTTCTACTGGTTCTTTTGCTGTAAGTTATGGAATATAGAGTAACTGCCGAGGCACCAATACCTTGTTTTCCTCTTGTTGATATAAATCTATGAAACTTTGAACCAAATAGAAAACTACCAAATATTTCTGGAACACTCTCATATGGTATACCTGGTCCATTATCTTCTACAGTTACTTTATAAGTAACCTCTTCTAATTTATCTATTCCAACCTTTATATCCGGAAGTATTCTATATTCTTCACATGCATCTAANGAATTATCAACATATTCTTTTACTGCAACTAGTAGTGCCTTCCTAGGACTATCAAATCCCAATAGATGTCTATTTCTTTCAAAAAATTCAGCATACAGATATTCTTTTAAATTTTTTATATAATTCAGCTTCCTCAANATTTTGTTGAAATTTTTCTTTCATTTAAAAAATATTTATTTTTAATATTTTAAAATGTTATTTAATATATCTTGCAAATTCTTTATCTTTATTCATGAAAACTTTTATATATTTGTCTAAATAATTGAATACTGTACTATGTTTTTCCCCCTTTATTATTCTTTTTATTCCTTCATCTCCTGATTGTAAAGAAATACTATCTNCAAGTATGTATATATATTTATCTTTAATAATTATATCAGCATTTGTCCTTTTCCTCAATTCTTCTAGCACTTTTCCTTCTTCTCCAATAATTCTTCCCTTTCTCTGATTATATGATTTATTTTCTTTTCAAATACCTGTTTTAAATCAATTTCTAATATATCCCAATCATTATCTAATATATTTAATAATTTTTCAATATCAAAACCTGCCTTTAATCCTTTTAATAAATTTATCAAATTAGATATAAGAAATAGAAGTCTTCATAATAGACAATTATTTTATTTTTATTTCTATTATATTTTATATTTCTCTCTTTCAATAAATTTTCAAGTTCATTTACTTTTATATCCTTTATATCAAATTCATATATATACATAAAAATAATATATTGTAAAAATTTTTATACAGTTATTTGATTTAAAACATCTAAATTTAATTCTCTATTTATTTTATAAAATGGTTATAATTTTAGTCCTTCATGCAATGTAATTCTCGATCCTCTATAAAATATACCAACAGGAATTTTTGCATCTTCTCTTAATGTATAATCATATTCTAAAGCCCTTTTTAATGCTTCATCAAAATTTGTCTGGATCATGTCCTATATCTTCTAATTATACATATGTGATTCATAATATTTCCTTGTATCATATTGAACAATAAATGGGAGAATTATATCTACAAATGCAAATCCTTTATGTAATATTGCTTCTTTCATTATATATTTCAAATGGTCTACCACATAATGCATATCCTNNAGCAACAAATGTAGCACCAGATATATGCTAATGCAATTGGATTTAATGGTTTTTCAAATATTTTCATACCTAAAGATTTTGAATAAAATCCTTCTTCAGCTAGTAAATGAATGTTGAGCAGTTGTTAATGCAAATACTTGATTATTATGAACAAATAGCTTTACTCCGCATTTTCTTTGCATGAAGAAACAAAATGATCTATTCCTTCATTATATGTATCCCCATCTCCTTGAAATACTAAAACAGTTAATATCTGGATTTCCCATCTTTATTCCAACTCCTAATGATAATGCTCTTCCATGTAATCCACTAAATGAACTTCTATAATTGAATAATTCTGTATCTTTGCAGCACATCCAATTCCTGATGTAAATACAATCTTCCTTCTATCAATTTTACCTTCAGATTCCAATTCTTTTAAAGTAGAGATTATTGCTGTATATATACCAAAGTTCGTACAACCAGGACACCATGTAATTTGATAACCAGTCCTTAGATCTTCCATGATATAGATAATATATACCTAAAAATAAAAGGTTAAAGATTAACTAAAAAGTGGAAATTATTTTGTAATTCTTATAATTAATCCATTAGAATATTTAACTCTATCCCAAGCTAAATATTTATATCTTAGATCTGCTCTTGGTAATTCTATATTTTTATATTCTTTTATATCTTTAGCTTCTAATGTATAAGAAATAACTATTTCCTCATTTCTTCTTATATTTTCAAATTTACAGTTAAAGCTATAGTTATTATCTACTTTATAAACTGAAGATGGTTCTACAATTTTATATTCTTTTACTTTTAATGGTGCATTTACTCTATCTACTAATTAACTTGATTTAATGAAAATACACTTTTATTTTTTATATTTATTGATAAATCTATTGTTTCTTTATCCAAATCAATCTTTAATATTTCTTTTGATATTTCTACATTATCTCTTAAGAATACATACAGTATTATAAACAATATTATCAATATTGCAACTATAATTTCAGCTAATAATAGATAATTGAAGTTTTCATATATTGTATAAGATTGTCCTGGTATATAAATATACATTATATATTGCATATTTAGAGCCATTTATTTACCAATATAATATTTGTTTGGATAAAATGTAGAAAATGTTCCATAGTAAATTTGTAAATAATATGTATAATTAATTGGATAATTATATGGATTTTTTATATATATTATTCATTCTAATCCATTTTTAGTTATTTCTATTATTGGAGTTGTATTTAATTGAAAAACTGTGAAATTTAGATAATATGTATTATTATTTGAATATACTATCAATTGATGCTCTCCTATAGAAACATTATTTGATAGAAATATTGGAATCTGATATATATTTACCCCAGGACTCAATGTCTCATTATAGAATGCTGAAAAATTAATATCAGAAGATATATTAATTGATAAATTTTGACTGAAATTATTTGGATTATTTATTATTCCTATTAAATATATAAAGCTATTTTGAGCTACTGTTGAACTAGATAATTCAAAGTTTATAGATAATGGCAAAATAATAGTTGAATTTGTTATTGTTGGTTGGACTATAATACAATACTGGGAGTAAATTGAATTATAACTGAATAGTATTCTGATGTAATATTTATATTATGTAAATATACCACTATTTCAGGTATTTGATTAATAAAAATAAAAGTTATACATATATATTTCTATATTTTCTAATTGACCAGGAGATATATATCCAGAAATCATTGTATTATTTTCTCCTATAATAAAGAACCATTGAGAAGATAGTGGAGAAATATCATAATAGTATGTATAATGTGTAGGATTGTATATATTTATTTCATATACTTGGCATAACTATTTAAATTTGATATATTAATCTGGTTATTTATTACCGTTGGATATCCAACTATTGGTTGCTGGTGAATAAACTTCTAACATTATTGGTATCATCATAAATACCTAACAAAAGCTTCCTCCAATCCATGTATAATATGTTTTAATTTAAATATATAAATTATTATATTAAGTGTATATCAAACCTATTAGACTAACTATTATTGCTATACTACCAAGTATATAGTCTATATAATCTATTTTTTTACTTTTTGCTAATTTCATCAAAATACCAATAGTTAGATAACCAACTATAAAAGAAACAATTATTGCAGTTAGAATTCCATAATATCCTATAGTAGATGCTACATACATAATTTTAGATTTAGAAGCTAATATGGTTAAGAAAAATCTCCAAGAGCTGCTGGTATATATAAAATATATGAAAGAGAAAAAGAAAATTTTGGATCTTATTCCATTAATAACATAGTAGATACTGTAATTCCAGATCTACTAACACCAGGTAAAGCAGCAAGTCCCTGTGCAATTCCAATAATAATTATATGTTTTAAATTAAGATCTTTTTTATCCTTTATTTTTATTTTATTTCTTGTATAATATATATATATTCCATCTAAAATAAGAATTAATCCTAAAATTATCATTGGTATTGATACATTATATGCATTTTCTAACAATTTATCAGAAATAATATATAAAGGAGCAGCANNNAAGCCTGTAAAAATTATTGCAAAAATTATATAATATAACATTTTTTTATCCTTCAATATTTGATATATATCCTTCCTAAAATATAATAAAGCAGAAAATACAGTTCCAATTTCCATAAATAATCCAAATGTATATCCAATTAAAGGAATATTATTTAGTAAATAATTTGAAGCTATTAGAATTTGTGTTTTGCTACTTATTGGCAACCATTCACTGATACCTTGAATTATTCCCAATATTATTGGATATAAATTCATTTTTCATACATTATTGAATACCTTTAAAAATTTTATTAAAAAGACTAATTTATGAATTAAAAATTATATATTGTCATCAATTTTTTATATAGCATCTTCTATAGCTTTATACTTTTCTTATATATATTCTTTAGATTTACATAAAAAATCTAATATCTTCAACAATAAATTATAGTCTTTTATTTATCTTATCAATTATTTTATTATCCTTTTTAATAACATTCTATTTAGGAACATATTTCTCAAGAGAAATAGAAAATAAAGCCTTCTATTTAATTATTGGAATTATATATTATGTTATTGGTCTTCTATTGTTTAAGAATTTTATAAACATATATATAACTATTTCATTATTCTTTATATTTAAAATAAAAAAAAAATATTCTATTTTTGTATTTTAAAATAATTTTTATCAATTTTATTCCTTGTTCTTANNAATTCAGTATTTATAAATATAGTAAAGCAATTTATGCATAATAAGTTAGAAAGTATTTATACTTCTAATATAAATGACTTATATCAAATGTATGAATACCAATTGTTGAATACATATATTAGTGGTTATGAAACAGCAATGGCTTTTTTAGAAAATGAAGGTGATATAAATGGAGCATATATATTATATAATAATTTAACATATGTAAATCAAACATTCTTAAATAAATTAAATTCAACACTAAATGAATATCTAAATCAATATANNNAGACTATTAATTATAAATTAGAAAATATTATAAACAGTTTTTCACTTGAAATAAAAATATCAATTGCTTTATTCTTTATTACCATATTTGGAATATTTTTAGAAATAAATAAAAGAGCGGAAGGTTTATAAACATTTCTATGATATAAAATATTCTTATGAAATTTTGTCCAAAATGTGGGAGCTAAATGAAAAAAGAAGGTAACTATTTAGTATGTCCAAATTGCGGATATAAAGAAAAAATAAAAGATGAAAATTCTTTATTACTTACAGAAAATATAAATAAATCTTCAGAAATTACAATTATGGAAGAAGATTATAAATTATATCCATTTGATAATGAGGTTGTATGTCCTAGATGTGGTAAAATAAGGGAGCATATTTCTGGTCTATTCAAAAAGAGCTGGAGGTGAAGGTGAAACAAAATTTTATAGATGTGCAAAGTGCGGATATACATGGAGAGTATATGATTAAAAAAATAAAAGAACTAATAGTAAGAATATTTTTTGGAGATGATTATTTAAGTGATATACTATTTATAATATTTATATTTGTTGTATATTTTATTATTCAAATTGTATATCCTTCCATTATTTTCAGTAATAGTATCTCCAAGCATGGAACATTCTTATATTTAATTTCCAAAAATATGAACAATATAATATGACACAACAAGAATTTTCTCAATTTCCATATCCAAATGGATTATATGTTGGTGATATAATAGTAATTTTACCAATTAATACACAATATTTAGAAATTGGTGATGTTATTCTATATAAAGGAATATCATTATATAAAAATGAAGATATTTTTCATAGAATTGTTGGTTATAATAATAGTAACTTTATAATTATGGGTGACAATAATCCTGGACCAATAATATTTGAAGGAGAAAATAATATGAATCCAAATAGATTTATTGGAATAGGAATATTAAGGATACCATTACTTGGATATATTAAGCTTCTGATTTAGTTTTCTATATATTTCCTTTATTTCATAATAAGAATCTTTCTTTGATAAATTTCTATTTAATATTCCAAATTTTGCATTATATCCAAAATCCCATTCATAATTATCCATCAAGGACCAAATAAAATATCCTCTTATATTATATTTTTCTTTATTTTTTAAAAAATAATGTAAATATCTTTTAATAGTTCTAACCCTTTGAAATTCATCTTCAGTATTTATTCCATTTTCTGTTATAATAAATTGGCTTATCCAAATTCTTTAAAATATCATCTAATATAGATACACTAAAAGATGATTTTCTCTCATCTATATCCTTTATATTTTTATATATACCATAATAGTTTATTCCATAGAAATCTATTTCTTTTGGAAATAATAAATGAATATACTTTGAACTTATTACATCCTTTAATAAAGAGTTAAATGGTAATTTTAATAATGATAAATTTTCTGTATATATTAAATAAACATTAAATTCTTTTGCTATTTTATATAATTACTTATTTGCATAAAATATATGTATCTAATATCGGTATTGTGTTCTTTAAATCTTTTACTGAATTTATTTTTTTAAATGGAGGCCATTTACCAAAAATATAAGAAGATAATATATATGATCCATGGTTCATTAAATGATATAAAATACTTAACCCCCAATTTTGAAAATGTATCAATTATAAAATATGAATAATCAATAAGTATTCTATATTTTCTTTATTTTCCCATCCTCCCAAATTATAAAACCATAGAGGATTGACATAATGCCACAAGGTTATAGAATGGTTCTATATTATTTTTTATTAATTTATCAGTAAATTCTACATATCTTTTCATACTGTAATAATCCATCTTATTTTCACTTGGATATTTTCTAGCCCAATCTATTGAAAAGTTCTAAAAGCATTTGCATTTAGATCAATTAAAATTGGAATGTATATCAAAATATCTTTCCCATAAATTACATGCATTATCTTATTTCTGGTAACTTTCCCGTTTTAATAAAATAATACCAATCATGGTTATTGTAATTTCCCTCTGTTTGAAATGATGATATTGAAAATCTCTAAATAGAACTTGTCCATATATTTTTAATAATTTATTTATACCATTATAAATTACCCTATCATTATATCCACCTTCTAGTAAATATATAACCTTATTGAACCTTTTTAAATAATTAAAAACATATTCATAGGATTTTAATGTAATATGAAATACTGATAGAGGATCTTTTTTATGCATATCAAACCCAAAAGATACTAATATAATTTCTGGATTTATTTCTTCAATTAGTAGAAATATTTTATCCTTTAATAAATGAATATAATAATTATCGTCTACATTAAAATCAAATGGAAAATTAAAATAATTATTTCCAGATTCTAATCCAGTATTTGGATTATGTTTTTTGCATGAGTGGATATATAATTAATATTTTTCTTATTTTCAATTATATCTTGAGTTCCATTTACATGATGTAAATCTATATCAAAAATTAATACATTTCTATATCTTTTTCTTGCAAACCTTCCAGCAATAGCAATATTATTAAATATACAAAATCCTAAAGTTTTATCATTATTTAATGGGTTTCTTGGAACATGATGACCTGGAGGTCCTGGAGGTATAAAAATATATTTCTCATTTATTTCTATACTCTCTAATACACCCTCAACAGATTTAAGAATTGAATAAAAGGACAAGAGAGATATATATGTATCAGAATCTAAGTAATATAATTCTGTTATTTTTATATGAATACTTCCAAATTCTTTTTATCATTCTAATATATTTCCAACTATGTGCATAATTTATATATCTATATATATCTTTCCTTACCTTTCCTATTTTCTTATAATTATTTTTTATCAATCTTTTTATTACTAACAATCTTCGATTATTTTCTATATGGTTTGGATCATTATGATATAATAAATATTTTGAATATAATATCAACACAAAATTATAATAATTTCTTATAAGTAAAAATATTTATGTATAATTGCATATTAATTGGTATTGATGAAATATGGACAAAATATGAAAAAATAAAGAAAAAAATGATAAAAATGTTAATAAATGTATTAAAAATAGGATAAATTTTGATAAAATAGAAAATAGAAGAGGTAGAATAAGAGTATGGAATTAAAAGATGAATGGATAAATATATTAAGGATATATACCAGCAATAAAAAATATATATCCAGCTATTTATTTTGAAACATCTATAGAAAATATAAAAAAACAATCTTTAGAATTTTTTAATAATTTTATTGGAAATATTAGTAGATTTAAGGTATCTACANNNAGGGTTGATAAAAACTTTCCTTATAAATCTATAGAAGTTAATAAAATTGTTGGAGAAGAAATTTTAAATAAATATAAATTAAAAGTTGATGTAAAAAATCCTGAAAAAATATTATATATTGAAATCCATAAAGATTATACATTTATTTATGATAAAATAATTAAAGGACCTGATGGATTACCAGAAGGATCTGAAGGCAAAGGAATTTTATTATTTTCTGGAAGATCTGATTCATCAGAAGCCTCATATTTAATTTCAAAAAGAGGATTAAAAATTGATTTTTTATTTATTAATATTGCAGGAGAAATTTATTTACAGTATATATACAATGTATATAATAAATTGAAAGAATATTTTCCAAATTCAAAATTATATGTATATGATTTAGATATAGGATATTTATTTAATGAGAGAAGGATATAGACAAATATTATTTAAAGCAATAATGTATAAAATTGCAGAAAAGTTTGCAAAGAAAAACAATTATGATTGAATAGTTACTGGAGAATCTTTGGGACAGGTTTCCTCACAGACAATTGACTCATTAAAAGTATTAGATAGTATTGTAGATATTTTAGTATTAAGACCATTAATCGGATTTAATAAAAGTGAAATATTAGATTTATCAAAGAAAATGTGACATATATGATATAAGAGCACCAGAAATATGTAAAATTGAAAATCATCCAGTAACAAAACCAAAAATTGATATAGTAATTTCTGAACTAAATAAATTAAATATAGATTTTGATAAAGAAATTGAAAAAATTAGGGAAATTAATAATATAAATATTGAAGAATTCAATTTAAAGATTCCAGATAAAAAAGATCTAATAATTATAAGATCTGAAGAATTTTCTAAATATAATTTTGAAAAAGGTAAGAAATATTTATTAATATGTAAAAATGGAATATTATCAAGCTACTTTGCTAAAAGATTGAGAGATAAAGGAATAGAAGCATATTATATGGATGAAAAAACTGCAAAAATATTGAAATATATATAACTCTGTTAACCCTATATATCTTTCCCTTAATATGTAATATATCATGAATGAGAATGAATATATTAAAAGGGCTGATTATAATGATATTAAAAATATTGTAGAATTTATTAGAAGAAATATTGAAGAAAATAAATTTTATTTTGATTTTGAAGAAAATGGAGAAAATTCATATAAAATTTATGAAGAAGATTATGTAAAAAACTTTATTAGATAAAGGAGATATCATTCTTTTATATATAAAAGATAATCAAATAGCTGGATTATCCCATTGGNCATATGAATATGGAATATTATATACTTTTTATACTGTTGCTGATAGAAATCATTCTAAGATGGGAATTGCAAAAAAACTTTATCATTATTTCTTAAAACAAGACATACCTGCAGCTGCGGATTTTGTTATATATTTACCAACTTCAAGTAAAATATTTAGGATATGGGAAAACTATGGAATAAAAATTTCAGGTTTTGCCTCATCATTTATACATAAAGATAGCAAAAATAATTTATATACAACAATTAGTGGACATAGATCAAAAGATAGAATATAAAAAGCAAAGATACCAAAATATTCTGAAAAATTTTTCAAAAATCTATGTATATGATATATCTTGGATTGTAAAATTTATACATTTGAATATAGAAGAAAAGAAAATAATGAAAAATATCCAAAATTAATATATACAACAAATATAAAAGAATATGAAGAAAAAGAATATTATTATAGCAAGCATTTTTATATAATAATGGTCAGATAATTTATGCATATTCTAGTAAAGTAGATAAAAATGTAAAAGAACCAATTGAAAAATTCTTTAATGATTTAGAAAGAGAGAATATGAAAAATGTCATTTTAGATTATATTGATAATTTATCCTTGCTATGAATCTTGATAATATTATGATGAATGAAGAAAAGAAAGAAGTTATATTTAGGTTAGGAGCTACTGGCGGAATTGGTAAATTATTAGCTGAAGAATTAAAAAGAAATGAATATATTGATTGTTGTGAAACGGAAGAAAGGAAAATGTATTCAATTAGTATGAAAAATGAAGGAAAGATAGATGATTACGTAGTTGGAGATTTAACAAATGATGAAGATAGAAAAAAGATAATAGAAAAAAAAAAGGAATAAGTAAATAAAGGATATAAAGTAACAGTATTTTACAATANAGGAATTTTATATGANNNNCCCGGTGAATTTAAGAATTATACAAATAAAATGATCGATGATTCATATGCAAATAAATGTAAATTCTATAGAAAAAATGGATAATGAACTAGAAGAAAAATGAAATCTATATTTAGATACAATTGATATGGTATCTATATCTGCATTTTATAGAGGAAATTGGGATCATGAATATCAAAAAACAAAAGCTGCCCTTAAAGCACATGCTGAACTTCAAATACTTAATAGCAATGGTAGAAGAATTATAGCCCTATTTGCAGATACAATAAAAACTGGAGAAGAGGGAATGGGAAGTAAATTAAAAGAATATCCAAAAATACCTGGAGAAATATTTGTAAAGAAGGTTGTTGAAATTATTAATGGAAAATATAAAGAATATTCTGGATTTATATTTGAAATAGATAACAATAATATATTTAAATTATATGGAATAAATCCATCAAAATTACAAATGCATTTGAATATCTTGAAAAGGAATTTATTGAAGAAATAGGAAAAGCTGTTTATTAATTTTTTTATTAATATTTTTTAATGATAATAATACCAGTTGCCTATGATTCATTTTCAACAAGATCTATGGCAACAATTGTTAAAACTGATATTAAGATATTTATAGATCCATCTATTGCAATATGCTCCTTATAGATATAATCTAAAACCTCATAGAATTGAATTAGAAGAGTTAGAGAAAAGGAAAAAAGAAATAATTGAATTATCAAAAGATATAGATTTGATAATTATTACACATTATCATTGGGATCATTGTCCAAATCCAAATGAAGAACATTTCAAAATATTAGTATAATAAAAAGTTAATTATAAAGGATTTTAATAATTATATAAATAATTCTCAAAGAAAAAGGGGAAGAAGGATATATGAAAAAATTAAAGATAAATCTGAAATAACTATTGCAGATAATAAAGTATTTGAATTTTAATAATACTTATATAGAAATATCTCCTCCATTATTTCATGGAATAGAAAATTCAAAATTAGGTTATGTAATTGGTGCATATATTGAATATAAAAATAAATCTTTATTTTTTGGATCTGATATACAAGGTATTCTAACTAATTCTACATTAAATTATATAATAGAAAAAAATCCAGATTATATAAAATTATCTGGTCCTCCTTTTTATCATATAAAATGGGATATTTCAGATAACGAAGTATTCTATAAAAATATTGAAAGTTTATTAGAAAATACAAAAGTTAGTAAAATAATAATTGACCATCATATGGCCAGATCTTTGAATTATATAGAAATATTAAGAAATTTAAATGAAATTGGAAAAAATTATGGTACAGAATTTTTATCTGCTGCACAGTACTTAAATATTAAGAATATACAACAAAAAGCAAATAGAGAATTATTATATAAATATTATAATGAATGGCGCCGCCGGTGGGACTCGAACCCACGACCTGCTGATTAAGAGTCAGCTGCTCTACCAACTGAGCTACGGCGGCATATACATATATTACTTAATAAATTTTTAATAATCTTTTTATATCTGACTTTCTATAAATAGTTTATGGATATATTGGGTATAGGGTTAAAGTTATCTTTAGAAGAAGGTAAGGTAACAATAAAAAAGGAAAAGGAAAAGATGATATTAAAATATAATAATAAAATATTATCATCATCAAATTATAAAGATTATAAAAAGAATTGGCAGGCTAGCATTATTAATAAAAGATAATAAAATACAATTAATGGAAAGTAATGTAAATTTATATATATACAATTTTAATGATTTAAGTGATAAAAATAAAATTTATGTTAAAATACAACTAATATATTTAGGATCTTTATTAAAAAAATCTGAAGAATTTATATTAAAGTTCGATAAATATTTAATATCTCCAACTGAAAAAATATCTATTGGAAATGGAAAAAATGGATCAGATTTTGATTCAAAATTAATAAATGAGGAAAAGATTGCTAGAGATATATTATATATTACAGATGGTCTTTTAATTATTAATAATATTATCTAAATAATTTTTTAATAATTTAATTTTATTTCTAAGTTTTTCATTTTTTATCAGCTCTATTTCATCATTATCTAGTCCCATAGTAATCCATATTAATGAATCTATATGTAGTAATGGTATATTTGTTTCCTTTGATAATTTTATACAATAATTTTTATCTTTGCTAATTTTCCCAAGTATATTATCTATTGGTATAAATATTTCAAATGGGAATACTATTTTATATCCGATAAATGTTAATCCATAACCATAAATTTTTGTTGAAAATACTATCGTCTTATCATAAATATTTTGTACCACTACTTTTGCAATTTCTGAATTAAATTTAACTAAATCATCTTTATAAATTAATAAATCTTTGTCTTTAATCCAATTATAAATTCTATTCATCTTTTTATCTTTATTTCTTTATATCTTCTATTATATAAATCTATAAAAGATAAAAAATTGTTATATATATCATCATTATGCTTAGAAAAATATATAGAAAATATTTTCCAGAATTTTTCTCCCTTATATGACAATTGAAATGCTAATAAAGAATTTATAACATATAAGCTTCAAAAATAAATCCTGATTTTTTATATTTTTATATAAAAATTTTAGATATTTATATTGTAAATCATAATTTTCTTCAAAATATAATATTTCTTCAATACTAAATTTAGATAAAATATCTATAAGATCCATTTATTAAAATTTTAAATAAATTATATAAATGGAAATAAATAAAGAGGAATTCTTTTATATATTTGAATAGATACTAGAAAAAATTGGAACTAATATTTAAGAATATAAAGTTTTTAGATAATAGGTTCGAAGAGTTTCCTTATATCTTATTATAAAGATTTAAAATATTTTTATGAGAAAAAAGATTTTGTAAAAGCATTTGAATTGGAAAATTATATTTGGGGAATTCTAGATACATTAATTAATTTAAAATTAATTGAAGTACCTGAAGAATATAAAAAATGGTTTAAGTTATTTATTTAAAGCTTTAAGTAATATTCTAATTAATTCATTTAGCTTTGCAATTCTCTCTCCATTTAAAATTCCAAACTTTACAAAGGGAACTTCAAATCCAACTGCTAAATGTGCTAATACATTACTTTCTGTATCTGCAGATCTATGAGATAATATTGGTATAAGACCATTTTCTTTGCAGAATTTTACAGCTTCATATGCTTTAACAACCGAACCTACTCTGATTTGGTTTTATTATAACACCCTTACATTGATTTATATATTAAAGATTTCTTTATTCTTTCTATATTTGTTACAGTTAGATCATCTCCGATAATTAAACTCTTTGTACTATTATTTATTTCTGCAAATCCTTAAAAATCTTCTTCATATAATGGATCTTCAACATAAAATAGATCATATGTATCTATAAGAAACTTTACATATCTTATCTGATCTTGCTCTAGAAAATACTTTATTTTTATATCTATAAGAACCATCTTTATATAATTGAGTATGCAACAAAATCAACTCCAAGATCAACTTTTATATTATAATCCATCTTAACTTCATCAAAAACCATTTTTATTATATTAAATACTGTTTCATCTTCAAGAGATGTTGTCCATGCACCTTCATCATTCCTTCCAGATAAAAATTTATCATCCAATAATTCCAATCTGTTTCCCAATAGGATTTATGTATATATGATGCAGCAAAGATGGATAAAGGTAAATTATCTGTATCTGGAGAAACTAAAAATTCCTGAATATTTGTACTTCTACCTTTTGCATGGGCACCACCACCAACAACATTTGCTAATATCCTTATATTTATTTTTGGATTTTTATTAAAAAATTGATAAATTGGTTTTCCTTCATAATTTGACCATGCTCTTAATATAGCGTATTCTATAGCAATTAATGTATTACCTCCATATCTTTTTATTCCTCCAATTGACTCGAAATCATTTTCAAATTCTTTTAAATCTTCCAAAGAAGTTATATCAAATGTTTTAAGGAAATCTATTAATGCATTATTAAATAATTCAGCAGCTTTTTTTGGATATAAATATGTAACTTCACCGGAACCTTTACTTGCACCTTCGGGAGCAGCTTCTGAATAACCATTTATTTCAACTTCTAGTGTAGGATCTCCTCTAGAATTTAAAACTACTCTTGCTTTTGCAGATTTAATTTCCATAAATAAAAATATTTATAGAAGTCATTTATTCTTTTAATTAACTACTAAAAAGTAAAATCACGATAGTGTATATCCATTAGATATTGGATTATCATAATAATATAAATAACACAGTAGAACCGGCTAGAGAAGATATTCCAAAACTATTCATATTGACTGTCATATTTATTAGAAATATTGAATTTGAAGGTATTGTACCATTTATATATGAATTACCAGATGAAGGATCTGTTATATTATATATATAGCATGCCAAAAATCCTCCAGCATTTCCACTTAGAGCTAAAGGACATTTTGGACTTTCTCCATTGGTAGAAGAAAATTCTACTAAAAGATTATTTGTAACTAATTGAGTAGATCCTATATTTTGGGCTAAAATTGCTATATTGCCATTTGAGTCATTATAACTTACTTGTAGTATTTCAACTTGAGCACCTAAATTTGTAACTTGCCTACTAACATAATCTTCTTGCCCACCCAACTATAATTGCACCTAAAGCTACTGCTAGAGCAATTAATAAAGTGTTGCAATCAAAGGAGTTACAGCTTTTATTTTCATAATATATTTAAAAATTTAGTAATATAGACAACATATACCTTCTTCTTTATATTTGCTTTTATACTTTCCCATGGTCTTTTATCTATTAATTTTCCATCTAAAAAAATTGAATAATCATTAAAATAAAAAATAAATTTTGATATGCTCTTAGGAACTATATATATTTCATCTTTATTCTTTATATAAAATGTATTTTTTGATTCATCTATTATCTCTCCATATATACCTTTTAAACTTTTTATTTTGCAATCATATACTTCTACATATAATCCAATAAGACTCATAAGATAAAAAATATTTATTCAATTTCATTAGATATTTCTATATTTTCTTCCTTAAAACCTAAATCTAATAAGCAATTTCTTTATTTTTTCTCTATGATCTCCCTGTAATTCAATTAAATTATCTTTATATGTCCCTCCACATCCCAACTTTTGTTTTAAACTCTTCAATGTTTCTTTTGCAATAGATGGATCTATACCTTCTATAATTGCGACAATTTTTCCATAACTCCTTTTTTCAGCCCTNNCGATAATCTTCTGAAACTCCTTCTCTATTTCTTTTGTTGTATTTTCTAGATCTATTGGAAGACCTGAGAAAAGTTTCTTTTTCATCCCACAACAATGTTTTCATCTGGCCATTTTCTTTCTTAGATTTCTTATTGCTTTGATATTACTTCCCAAATTTTTTCTTCTTGCATTGCTTATCAATTTTATTAATTCCAACAAAGTGTTCTGATCCACCATTATAATATAATGATTCTCAATATAATATTTAAATTTTATATTCAATATCTTCAGGCCTCCAATATGGATTAATTCCATCAATTATATTCATATCTTTTTTATACCATAAAATTCCAGTCCATGCAATCATTGCACCATTATCATTTCCTAAATCTAAGGGAACAGTCCCAAATTTCACATTTCTTTCATTACACATTAAATATAAAATTACTTGTCAACTCTTATTTATCCTGCAACTCCACCAGTTAATCCAAATTCTTTCTTATCCAATAAAGATAATCCCCTTTCAGATATTTCTGCTAACATTGAAAATACGTATTCTTGAATAGAATATGCTAAATCATCTATATTAATATTTTCCCTTTTTATTATATTTCTTATATACGTATATATCCCTCCCAATTGTATATCCATTCCTTTAACATAATATGGTAATTTTATTAGATTTTTTCCATTTTTTGATAATCTCTTCAATTTATGGACCAGCAGGAAATCCAATATTTAATAATCTACCAACTTTATCTAAAAAGTTTCCCATCACCCATATCTAAAGTCTCTCCAATGATTCTATATTTATTTCCTTCAAATGATAATAGCATTGTATTTGCTCCTGAAACCAATAAAATTAAAGGATCAGTAAATTTGTTATATAATTTAACTATTTCAGCATGTGCTATTAAATGATTTACTCCAATTAAATTTGAATTAAATATCTTAGAAAAACATTTAACACTAAAATATCCTTGAACTAATGTTGGATATAAACCAGGTCCTGCAGAATATGAAATTAAATTTATTTTTCTTTCAAAATCATTTAAATTATTTATATATGAATTTAAATTATTTTCTAATTCTTTATTATCAAGAAACTATTTTATTATTTTCAATACATATTCTATTATTATTATATATTATATACCTTCTTCTATTCCATGGTTCATCAGAAAATATTTCTTCAGATCCTTCTAACTTATTTTTTATTTCATATAATGCATCTACAATATAAAATTTACCATCTAATTTCTTAAAAATAAATCCAGCCTTCCATACAGAATTTCTTAAAATATTAATACTTTCCTTTGAATGTAATTCTGCAGCTTCTCTTGGATGTATTCCTCCTTTTTCACTTTTATATATTATTCTCTCATTAGAATATATATTTCCATTCTCATCAACAATTCCAATTGAATAAGTATGAGCAGTAGATTCTATTCCTAGAGAAATTATCATTGAGATTTTTGAGATTTAAATTCTTCTATATTTGATTAAAATCTTTATTTCCATATTCTTCTATTTTAGTATTTATTTGTAGAATTTCTTGAGATATTGTATTGTCCTCTAACCAATTTTTTAACTCTTACCTTTTTATTTTCATCATACCATACATATTTTTTATTCATTCCTTCAACATAATTTACCATTGGAGCACCTTCAAATGCCAGAACCACCAGTTATCCTTAATTTATATCCATCTAAATTAATTATTGATCCATCAATTATATCTCCAATTTTCTTACCTACTAAAGATTCATCTTTTGTTTGTACTTGAATAGACTTTCCAGTCTTTGGATCCGATACTACACTTAAAATATAATTTCCTTTCTCTTGTTTGCCATTTTATATCAATTAAGGAAAATATTTTTATTCTTTAATGAAAAATTTTTATATAAAAAATACTCTAAATTTATTATGAAGGAGCTATTACATATTGAACAAAATGATGAATTTCCAAATCTTTTTTAATGGAATAATATTAAATTTACCAGATACAAATGCAATAAATGTAATAGATTTTGATTTGAATATAAATACTTATACAAATTTAAAAGTATCATATCCTTTCTATTTTGGATTTATTCCTAGCACTTTTATTGATAATTATCCATTATTTTTCTCTTTTTTCTCAGACAAAAAATTTAATATATTTAATGTATTAAAATTAGAACCTCTATACTTTTTTAAAGTGCCAAAAGATATTACAATAAACATAGTTTATTCAAAATTCTGACCAAAGTATAAATATAGATAAGAATAGTATTGAAAATATATTAAAGGATTTCTTTGAAGTAGATACTATACCTTCATTATCAAAACCAATCCATATTTTAGAAAGTACAAACAGAGAATATAAAAGAAAATTTAGTAAAATTAAAAAATTATAATCTCCACAGCAGGGTTTTCTTTTCTTATTATATTTGCTATTTCTTTTAATATTTCCTTTTGCTCATCATTTAAAATATCTTTATTTTCCTTAAATTTCCTATAATCAGTTTCAGATATAAAAGTATATAATATATCATCTTCAAATATGTTTCTTCCAACCCTGAACTCTATAGATATGGCAACTTTATCATTTTTTATAGCTACATCTATATTCTTCTTTTCTTTTTGTATTAGTCAAAATTCTTCCAATTATTTTTCCATCTAAATTAATTAATATATACATCTTTTCTTATTTCTCCTCCTAAAACATCAATTCCAACAATTGCAGGATTTGATCTTCTACAATACATTTCCCTTTAATATTTTTATCTTTCCTATTGGTGGTAATTCTCTTAATATTTTTTCTTTATTATATTTTATATCATTAATATATTTCTCAATTTTTTCAATCAAATCATATAAAACACTTGATATTATTAAATTTATATTCGAAGATTTTACATATTCTTCATCATTCTTCATCATTCCAATATTATAATCCAACTATAACAGAATATTGAGGATATTTTTCTTTCATAGATAATGCAATATTTACATCTTCTTTATTTATATCCCCATACCCCAGCTTTTTTTATTGGTATATTTCTATTTCTTAACATTTTTATTAATACTTCCAGTAATACTAAAGTATCTGCTTTAACAATAATACCTTCCTTAACAGTTTGAAATATTATGTGTTCAATATCTTTTTTCAATTTTTCTTCTATTTCCTTTGATTCTTTTTCATCATTATATACATAGATTGTAGAACCTGGTAATGCATTATCTAATCCATCTGGCTGATATTCTTATCCCACATGCAGCATATGCAACATCTATTTCTTTAAATTTACTTCCACTAGTGAATCTAATATCTGTCAAAGGTGCTGGTTTTAATATTAATTTTACTTTTGCTGTTTTAATATCTATCTCTTGATAAAAAAACAATTTTATCACCTTTCCTTATTTTACCATCATAAAATATTATATCTATTACACTACCTAAACCCTTTTCTTCTTTTACTTCTAAAATTACACCAACACCATTTCCTTCAACATTTATTTTTAATATTTCTTCTAAATATCTTTGAGAAAGTCCTGCAATTAATAATAATAAATCAGGAATACCTTCTCCAGTTTTTGAAGAAATTGGAACAATTGCAACATGTCTTCTAAAATCCTTAAACTTTATCATATCTCTCAGAATCAAATCCTAATGCTAAATAATCAAGTACAATATTATATGTATATTCTTCTAATTTGTTTATTACTTTGGGTATCTTGATATTTTATACTTTCTAAAAATGGTTTATTTTCATAAGTGTTTCCATCCATCTATTTCTATCTATCTTATTTAATGCAATTAAAAATGGTACTTTTAATTGTTTACATATTTCTATTGCTTCATATGTTTGCTTTTGAAACCCATCCAATATATCTACTACAATAATAGCTAAATCTGAAACAGATCCACCCCTTTTTCTTAAATTACTAAATACTTCATGACCAGGAGTATCAATAAATAACAAAGAAGGAATTGATGAGATTCAAATTTAAACATATTTAATAATGGTTTTGATATTTCCTTAATTACATCAATCGATACTTCAGTAGCTCCAATATGCTGAGTCAATTTCACCAGCTTCTTTTTTTTGTATAAGATGTATTTCTAATCTTATCTAATAGAGAAGTTTTACCAGCTCCAACATCTGACCTAAAACAACAATTATTGGAGATTTATCATCTAAAAATAATTTATAAGAAAAACTTTTATTTATGGCCATATCCATCTTCTATATAAACCTTTTTCATTTGCAAAATTATCTGCTTTTTGATATGATTCTATTGTACCAATATCAAACCAATATTCACTATTACCATCATATTACATATCCATATATTTTTTCTCCTCTTTTTATTAAATATTCGAAGAAATTTCCCATGGAATCTTTACTATAATTAGAATTCATATATTCGTCTAATAAATGCAATTTTCCCTTTGGAATATAATATATTCCAGTGAAATATTGTAGTATATAATGGATTTTGGGGCTTTTCATAAAATTCTTTTATTATATTATTTTCCATTTTTACTACTCCATAATTTTTTGCATCATTATAATTTTTTATATCATATACTGCCAAAGCTATAGAATTATTTTCATTTCCCAATTTAATTATTTTATTTAAATTAAAGCTAAATAAATTATCTCCCAAAAATATTAATAGATTATTATTGATACTCATTTCTTTTATTGCATAATGTAAACCCCCAATTATCCTAGCTTATTTTCTTCAGAATTTGATGGTTCAATTACTAATCTTATTTTTCCAATTTGAGAGTATTCATAAAAAGAATATAATGCTGCTAGAATATGTCTAAAATGATTTTCATATTTTTTATTTGTTGATATAATTATTTCATCCGGACCTGTTTCCAATGCTTTTTCAATTATATAATATATTAAAGGTACACCTNCTACTGGAAATAATGGCTTTGGTACATAATCTGATAATGGTTTAAATCTCTTTGCATAACCACCTGCTAATATTAAAGTATCTAAACTCATAAAGCAAAAATTATCAAAAAAATTTATGAATAAAATAGTTCAGAACTTACAAATCCTTGTGGTATAAATGTATTATTTGTAGATATTATATTTCCATTACCTCCTACTATCTTTTCTACAATATAACTAGTAGCAGATAATAGATTAATAAATGTAATATTTCCATTTATATTTCCTATTATTGATATTCCTTCATAATAATTATATAATGTGTTATTTACATTCGTACTAGATATTACACTACTTAAACTATTTATGAATCCTTGTGAATTATTATAATATACATTTACACTTCCTGTAGATGTTGTTAAATTATCTATATATCCACTTCCATATATTTCAATACCTAATTGTGAATTATATAATGATATGTTTGTTGCATTACCTGTTAAATAATATCCAAATAATCCTCCATTTGTTGTTACATTTATTATATTATTATAAGCAGTTTCATATAATCCAAATACCTGTCCTACTTTTATATAATCATTTTCTATATTATTTCCTGAAGATGTTAAATATATTCCAAATATATTTGATTCTTACTGTTATTATTATTATTATTATTATTTCCATTATTTATCTTTATTCCAAATATGTTAGATATTACATTACTATTTTCTATTACATTATTTACTGCATTTCCATCAAAATCTATTCCAAATATTTGTCCATTTATATTTGAATTATTTATTATTACATTATATGGATTGTCATCATATATTCCCCATACTGATGATTGAATATTTGTATTTTCTATTGTTGAATTTTGTATATAACCATATATTCCTCCTATATTTCCATTTATTGTAGAATTATATACATTTACTACTGATGGATTCTTTACATCTATTCCAAACAATCCTGAATTTATAGTATCATTTATTAAATCTAATAGTTCCATTTTCTACATTTATTGCAAATAGATTTGTATTAATATTTATATTCTGTATTGTTACATTTGATGATAATACATCTATAACAGGTAATCCTGGATTTGCAGGTTCAAATATTGTATTTTGTCCTAATAATGTTATATTTTGACCTTGTGGGTTTATTATTAAGTTTACTAAATATACTCCTGGAGAGAATACTACTACAGGTATAGAACTATTAATTGCTGAATCTATTATTCCTTGTATTTGTGTATTACTTAATGTTGGATTTATTACTGATACATTATATGCATTTTGTGATATATATATTACCTGGGGATTTGTATATTGATTTAATCCATAATTATTATATGCATATACTTTATACCATATTGAATAATATCCATTACTATTTAATTTTGCATATTCTTGTAATATTCCATTATATAATATATCTGAACATGAATTAATTATTGTTACCCATTGATTACTTGTTTGATTTAATAATTGTATTTGACAATAATCTTGACCTAAAGTATTATCATATACATTTGCACTAACTTCTAATAACCATATATTTTCTTGTGTACCATTTGATGGTGTAGGATATGTATATGATACATTAAATATTGGTGAAGGTAATGTATAAACATATATTCCTGTTGAATTTGTTATTCCCTCAGGATTCGATGTTGATAATTCTATTGTAATATTTCCTCCATTTGGTATAATATTATATAATCCTGGTAAATTATATGATGAATTTTCATAATTTAATTGAATAATATTATTACCTGGTGTTACATTTATATTATATGTTTGTCCATTTATTGTTACATTTACATTTGGATAATTTGTATAGAATGATATATTTAGTTGATAATAATTTGATACTGAATTATTAGATGGGGATATAATATATATTTGTGGATTAACTATAGGAATTATTGTAATTGTAGTAGAATTCGTAACTCCGTTTGATGCAACACCAGTTACTGTTACACTATAAGTACCTGGTTGTATATTACTATTTGCACTTACTGTTAATGTTACTGATGCATTTGGAGTAACAGTAGTATTAGATAAGGAACATTGTAGATTTGAGTTACTTGTTGAACAAGATAAAGTAATAGATGCAGGAGTTCCACCACTTAGTTGGGTAATATTTATTATTGTATCATTCGAAGANCCAGCATTTACATACATACAACTTGGTCCCTGTATTGAGAATGAATATGGCTGTACATTAACTGTTATAGTAGTAGAATTCGTAACTCCATTTTGCGCTGTACCTGAAATTGTTACTGAATATGTTCCTGGAGTAATTGAAGATGAAGCAGTAACAGTTAAAGTTACTGATGCATTTGGAGTAGCTTGAGTACTTGATAGTGAACACGATAAATAACTACTATTTGTAGAACAAGATAAGCTAACTGGTAATGGAGATCCGCTATTTAATTGAGTAATATTAATTGTTGCCGAATTAGAAGAACCCACATATGTATTAATACTACTTGGTCCCTGTATTGAGAATGAATATGGCTGTACATTAACTGTTATAGTAGTAGAATTCGTAACTCCGTTTGATGCAACACCAGTTACTGTTACACTATAAGTACCTGGTTGTATATTACTATTTGCACTTACTGTTAATGTTACTGATGCATTTGGAGTAGCTTGAGTACTTGATAGTGAACACGATAAATAACTACTATTTGTAGAACAAGATAAAGTAATGGAATTAATGGGGACCCACTATTTATATTGGATTTACATATATTGTTGTAGAATTACTATAATTTGTATAAAAATTATACTACTTGGTCCCTGTATTGAGAATGAATATGGCTGTACATTAACTGTTATAGTAGTAGAATTCGTAACTCCATTTTGCGCTGTACCTGAAATTGTTACTGAATATGTTCCTGGAGTAATTGAAGATGAAGCAGTAACAGTTAAAGTTACTGATGCATTTGGAGTAACAGTAGTATTAGATAAGGAACATTGTAGATTTGAATTACTTGTTGAACAAGAAAGAGTAACTGGCAAAGGTGTGTTTCCTGTTAATTGATTTACATATATTGTTGTAGAATTACTATAGTTTGTATAAACATCTATACTGCTTGGTCCTGTAATATCAAAAGTAAATACTGGAAATCCTAATTCTAATGCAGAAACATATTCCGTTGATCCTGGACCAGGGCNAACGTTAAATCAAACACTATAAGTACCTGGAGCTAAATCTTTACATTCCGCAGATATTCCCTTATTTGACGGTGAAGATGTTTAAAATAATTGAGAACAACCATTAGGTAATGTTACCCCACCAATATTACCTCCATTCTTTGTTCCTCCAAGGAATATTAATATTAATACTGTTTCATTTTGCCCTGAAACAGTATATGAAACTGTTACTGGACCTGGTCTATTATATGTATTTGTAAAAGTAGTTAAAATAACTGGAACAGAATAATTATTTATAAAACTCCACCAATTGCATAAGTATTAGCTGTAGTAGTAAATGAACAGGTATTTGTACTAGAATTTCCAATTACTGCATAATTTCCATTATTTACCATTACATTAAAACTTGGAGTAAGGGTTGAACCTGCAGAAGAAGCAACACAATAATATATATTTGCTGTAGATAATGTTACACTCTTAGCTTTAGCACTATTACTTCCAACAACATCTGCTCCAACATGTGAATATAGATTAAATGTAGAAATTAACAATAGAAGGCTTACTATAGCAAAATATAATATTCTTTTTATTCCCATGATGATATTAGAAAACATTCCCCAATATAAAATTATGATATGATAATACCTCAATCATTTATGATAATCGAACCCGGGCCCGGAGGGATTTGAACCCCCGATCTTCTGGTCAAAAACCCGACTGCTTTACCAGACTAAGCTACGGGCCCAACAATATTTAATTTATACTTAGGATTCTTATATAAATTTTTCATTATCCATATAAANATATATAGTTTATAGATCCATTGAAATATTGAAAATAATTTAAATATACTGTTGGATAAATATTCATTAATATGTTTGGAAGCCAACAATTTTATCCCCATTATACAAGTATAGTACTGTATTATAATATATTTATAATTAAGAATTTTTCATTTGTATTTATATTAATACTATAATTTCCAATTAAATTAAAAGTAAATATAGGAAAGTTCTTGTATATACACTAAAAAATGAAGAACTTAAATAATGATCACAATTATAATATGCAGAATTGTTTGTTATATTAATATTTTGTGTTATTCCATATATATAAACTTGTAAAATAGATGATACATTTATATTAGAGTTCTGAATTATTTCTATATTGTTTGAACTCATATTATAAAAAAATTCTATACAATTATTACAAATGTATGAGTTTGTAGATAGAAATACAACATCTGGAGTATAATAATATGAAAAAGAAAAATTTGTATAATTATATACTATTTGTGGACCATAAAATTGAGAAAAATAAAAAGAACTGGTATATAATTTTTGATATTCAGATATTTTATATAATCCGGAAGAATATTGAGATAATCCATTGACTATATCTTGAATACATATAAACTATAATGTATAAAAATACAGCAAGTGTAATCAATACCTCGATCCAGCTTTGAGATTTCATATATATTACATTAATACTTTGTTTTTGTATATATTTTTTCCCATTATAATTTAATACTGCATCTACAATATATGTACCAGTGCTATTTAATTCGATAGACTGAGAATAATATCCATTCTGTAATATGTGAAAATTCTGGTAAACATAATTTCCAGCTGAATTTATCTACATATATTGTTAATGGGGCATTTGTTATTGGTTGTGCAACAATATATCCATATACTTGTATATTTATCTGAGAGTATATACATAAGCAGTTGTTGGAAAAACTTGTAAATTAAATGATACAAAAGAGGGTAGAACAAAAATTACTATAGATAATAATCCTATTAAATTGTTTATTGCTAAATGTTTTACTGAAGATCTTAATTTTCCACTTTCAGCAATGCCCATTATTAATTGATGCTGAAATTCCTACCATAATTATGGATAAAGATGTAATAAACTTTAACCATAAATAATTTATTTGAGAAGAAAAGAAATTAAATGTTGTATGAATGGTAGAAACTGAAATTTGACTTATTATCAATGGTTTAATTGTATCTAATATAGAAATTGATAATCCAACAAATATAATGAATATAGCATATAAAACCAATATTTGTTGTGATATAGTATGCTCTCTTTAGTCCATCCAATTCCTTTACGGACTCTAGATCATTACATAACCTTTTTAAAACCTTTGAAATTTCACCCCCACCCTGATATGTTTCTAATATTACATAATTAATAATCTTTATAATGGGAAGTTCTTCAAAATACATATTAAATAGTGTAAATGCCTTTTCAAATGGCATACCCCAAGCAATCCAATTATATAATTTTTTAACTAAAATCAGATAAATATCCTAAATCTACCGAAGATAGATATGCCAGAGCATCCAATAATGTCATTCCGGATGCTAAACTTTCAGATAAATAAGATAAAAAATATGTATAGTTATTAGACTATATTTTCATATATTTTACTTTCAATATACTTGTAAAATATGTATGGAACTCCTCCCACAAGATATATAACTATGATTAATATTGAAAGTGCTACATAATTTTCATATAATTTAAATATTATTCCAAATATTTCAGATAATTGATGCAAACAAAATAGATATATATAATATAAATCTATCTTCCTTAATATATGAACCAAAAACATTTATTTCTTTATAATGTAATGGATNCTTTATATTGAAAATTTGATCTATAAATCTTTCAGTTAATCCTTTTTGATTTACCCCTTTATTATATGATATTAGTTATCATTATACTTTTAATTTTGGATGTCAATAATTAAATATATGGTTAGGTATTTGATCAATTTTTGAGTGGTATAGAAAGGGATCTATTAATAATTAATTCTAAAGAAGATCCTTCTAAGTATATATATAAAGCTAAAATGTATTCAATAGGAATATCAATATCTGTATCAATATTAACATTCTTTTCCCTTTTAATGTATAATATAAAAGTATATGGATCTTTTAATCCAACTTTTCCAATAATATTTGGAATACTTACTGGTATCGTAGGATTGTTTGGATCTTTATTTTTATTTAAAAAATATCCTTCAATAGAAAAACAAAATAGAGCTAAAAAAATAGATAATTCTTTATATTATGCCGTATTATATATGGCTTCTTTAGTTTCTTCTGGTGCAACCCCAAAAGCATTATTCGAATTATTATCAAAATATAGCGAACTTTCAGAAATAAAAAAAGAAGCATCTGAAATAATATACTTAATAGATACTGTAGGGTTATCACTACCATTAGCATTAGAAAGAAAGGCGGAATATTCTCCATCAAAGAAATGGGCTTCAATATTAAATGGAATGAAATCAATAATAGTTGAGGGTGGAAATCTTGAGGAGTATTTAGATAATGAAGCTGAGAAATTATTTGATGAATATAAAAGAAAAATAATAGAATATTCAAATAATATGCAAGTATTCTTAGAAATATATATAACATAAATAATTGTAGGAGTTATATTTGTAATTATATTAAATACATTGATGGGATCTATTTCTGGAACAAACTTTCAATACATAGAATTTATAAAATTAATGAGTATATTAATAATATTGCCAATTTATACAGTTATGTTTATTATATTACTAAAAGCAATTAGTCCATTTGAAACATAGTAAAATTTTATCCTGCACTAATATTGAGTGTATATATATTTAGAATATTCTGAATCAGTTGATTATCATTTATTACTTTAATTTCTCCATTTCCTAACCCATTTTTAATTATATCTACAAAATTTCCATTTTGATATTCTAAATAATTCAAAATTTTTTCAGATATTGAATATGAAAGATAGATTATCAATGTATTATTTATATTATTTATATATGAAATTGGTATGTTTGTAATTCCCTTACTAGTAAATACAAAGGCTCCACAAGAGTCATTTATACATAATATAAAAGAATATTGAGGATATATAATATTTAATTTTGTATAATATAATTCATAATTTTCCATATATAGAGAATTATTTAATAAATAATCGTCTATTTCACTAATAAATTCTACAGAAATAGTTGAATTAGTAAAATTAAGATTTTTTTGATGTAAGGTACACCATTTATTGACATTTTAATTATATCATAAGTTGTTAAATTTAATCCATAATACCCAATTTCAGTTTCATTATCTGAAATATTATAAACATATGGTAATTTAAGAAAAATATACTGGATAAAATAAATATCTATATATTATTGAAGCTAAAATCATAAAAATTGAAAATACTATTAAAAAAATCAAAATTTTATCTCTAATAGATGACTTCCTCAATAATCCTCTCATAATTATAGATTTCTTCTGGCTTAAATATTACAAATATTTCTCTTTCTGCATCTTTTTCAGTTTCTGATGCATGAACAACATTCCTTAAAACAATCTAATTCCAATTTGCATAAGCTATTGATACATGAGCATAATCGCCTCTAATAGTACCTGGTGGAGCTTTTAAAGGTTCTGTTGGACCAACTAATTTTCTAACTACAGCAACACCTTCGACACCTTCTAATACCATAGCAACAACTGGACCTGATGTTATAAAATCTATTAGCCATCCTCTTATTATACTCCCAATTTTCTTTGGATCATCAGTTCCAAATTCTTTTACAGGATCCAATCCCATCTCTTTATATCTTGTTATTGTCTTATTTCCAACACTTTCCAACCATTTTTCATCTGCATAATAAAATTTTTCTGCTTGTTCTTTTGTTAATTTTATCATTTTTAATCCTATAATTTTTAAACCTGCTTTCCAAATTTAGATATTATTTCTACCAACAATTTCTCTTTTAACACTATCTGGTTTTAATACTACCAATGTCTTCTGTATTAAATGCTTTCCATTCAATACTTTATTATAAAATACCGTCCATTTTAGCTTTTTATTGTCTCTCTTCATTTCCCAGTTTTTAATACACTTTCTTGAACAAAAATATAAAATAGTACCATTATTTAATGCATATTTAATTCCAGTACCTGGTTCTATTTCTCTCCCACAATGATGAACACTTATTTTAACAACCATTTTTAATCTTTCTTTTCAATTGGCATAGCTGATATTTCTGTTTCCCTTAATAATTTTAAATCCCCCTTTCTAACAGGTCCTATTACCATTCCTTCTAAGAATTTTTCCGGAATCTGGACCATCAAGTATTCTTACAATAAAATGCGTAGCTTCACCCCTCATACCAGTTCTTCCAACGACATCTAATACTTCTGCCTTGTATCCCTTAGTCCATGTTACAATATTTTCTTTTACAACATTTTCTTCAGCATTTCTTATACCTTCTTCACCTGTTTTTGATACAACTTTTCTAGGCATACTGTAAGTAATTGTAAAATAATTTTTAAATCTTTTATTAAAATATCTAAAAATGACATCTGAAAATTCTAATTTAAATAATAATAAACAAGAAACAAAAGTTAATAGATTAAGAAAAATATCCTCATGGAATATACTAATAGATGTATTATTAATTATATTTATATTCTTATTTACTTTGGGATCAAAAGGTTTATTCACTTAATTTCTTAGGAAATTATTCTTTAGTAGGACCTGATGCTACTTAATGTTTAAATATTTTGAATCTTTGATTATTTAATCATACAGTAAATAGTTTTACATATAATTTAAATTATCCATTACCATTTTATTTATACAATAAAGATCTTGTATCATATTTAGCATTTTTATCTTATTTGATGTTCCAAAACTTTGGTAATCAAATTATTGCACTATTAAATATTTTACAAATACATCCAGCATCAAATATTATGTATATGGTTAGCAGCAGACTTTACAAATGTATATGTTCCTGCAATTGCTTCAATTATATTTTATTTTTTAGCAAGGAATATATTCAAAGATAAATATTTAGACATTTTTCTTCTATGATTTTTGCTATAAATCCATTTTTGACAACAAGATAGTTTTATTTGATACTGCAATTAGGAGCAATTATTTTCCTAGTATTATCTTTCTACCTTAAAATTAAATACTTTAATGCAAAANNTGAGAATAAAAATACAAAAAATTATTCTTAATTCTTTATTCAATTATTAGCTTAATAATATTTTATAAAACATCTTTATTACCAAATCCAGATGTATATTTAACAATTGAATTATTTGTATTCTTCTTTATATTATTATTATTATATCCAGTATTCAAAGGA
>NZ_OV100765.1:342682-368551 GCF_920984865.1 Candidatus Nanopusillus massiliensis
AGCTTATTATTTAACATTATTAATATTTACTACTGCAATAACTAGAAAAGGATGGGGTGGATGGAAAATAATACCAATTGTTTTGGTTTAACATTATTAATTAGATATTTCTATGATAGAGATTATAAAGATCTATATTTCTATTTACCATATATTGGATGTACTGGAATATTAGATAATTTATTAACACCTGGGGTTTTAGGAATTGGTTTATTTTTAAGTTATCACAATCTATTTTTAGAACTTTCAATGATTTTGATATTTTTATATGAAATATTAAAAGATAATAAAATACTGGAAAAAATTACTGAAAGTAAAACATATCTGCTAATATTATCTATTTTGTCTGGATTAATCCCAGGAATACCTATATTCATTATAAATAAATATACTAAAGATAATAAATTACTAAAGAAATATACAATATTTCTAATAATCCTTATTATATCCTTACCATTTTTAATTGATAAATTAATTATATATTTCTTATATAATCCATTTACATATGCNAGAATGGGTTCTACAATTGCAGAATTTCAACCAACTACTGCAGGATATTATTTTGGTTTCTTTGGACAATTGGTTTAATATTAACTTATTTGGGTCTTGGATATCTAATATTTGATAAAAATAAGTCTAAAAATCTTTTAATATCTGAATTTTTGTTTATATTTATATTGAACTATATCGGAATTNCTTATTTGCACATCTATATATCTTTTAACATTTTATCTATTAATTTATTCTATATTTATAATAGCATATAATAAAGAAAGTAATATATATGATATTATAAAGACAATATTTGAAACATTTACATTATCAATTGCCATTCAATTTGTAATATTTTCAGATTTAGTAATTAATGGAATATATATAAGTATATATATATCTTGGGTTACTTTTCTCATTTTAGCAGTCTATATTTCATTATAGTAATAGAAATCTAAATGATGGAGAAATATTTGTATTATCATTATCATTTATAGCACTTATTGTAGGAAAATATATATATGAATCAGTTTATTATAATGGTTTGGCTCTCCCATTATTATATATATTTGGTATACAAATATTCAATTTATTTAAAGATGAATTTTCCAAATTAAAGAATATTATAAAAGAAAATTTAATATTAATATTATTATTAATTTCATCTATTTCAGGAATATCTCTATTTATATCAGCAAACAAATTCTTATTCTTAATTCCACTGATATTTTTAGCAATATATATATTTATATGAATATATATTAGATAAGAATTTGGACTTATTTAATTTATTTAAATATAGTTTAATTTTATTTACAATATTTGGTCCTTTATTTTCTATAAGCAATAAAATCTATGGATATCCTGGATATATAGCAAACTATTTTTCAAGTGCTGGTCAATATGGAACTCCAGATAATGAAATAAATACTTTCTTATGGATAAGGCAAAATACTCCACAAAATGCTATTATAAATTCTTGGTGGGATTATGGATATTATATTTATGTATTGGGAAATAGAACTGCATGGATAAATGGTGCAAATGCATATCCATATTGGAATCATTTAATGGGTAGATATGGTTTATCTTCAGAATAATATAACACAAACATTACAATTATTCTAGGTACATGCAGATTATAACTATCAAACATTTAGAAACATTGGAATTATTCAATGAAAATTCAATATTCTATAATTATTTATATAAATATTTGGGATTTAATGAAAGTGAAGTAAATGAAATTGAAGAATTAAAAGATTTCTTAGGATATAAAAATTGGATAAATNTATTATATCAATTTAATGGATCTCCAGAATCAATTTCATCATATAACTTATTCAACAAGATAAAGAACTATTAGAAAAATTGTATAATATGAATTATTTGAAACCAGCATATTTATATATAGATCNTACAGATATAGGAAAATCCTTTGCTTTCCAATTTTTAGGACTCAAATGGAAAGTTATGATAAAGAATCATGGATATCTCAATTTGCATCTGGAACAACAGAAAATCCGGGACCAACAATACCTTCAGCTATATTATGATGGATATTATATATTTGCAACAAATAATAGTTTATTCTACTTTGTGTTTAGAACCATTGGATCAAGATTTGAATATTAATGGAACTATAATAAATACATGCATATATGTACAGAACCAGGGTATAATTAACCAAAATAGTTGTGGAATAATAACTGGAGTCCAATTTTTATTTAATCAATCTATAGTAGAAAGATCTGGAATACATCAGACATTAAATATAGATAATATTAATCCAAATAATTTAATAGGGGCATATGTATATATTTATTATACATTTAAATAATCAACAATATTCACTTTCATTAAAATATATAGATATTGATGGACAATTGATTACATTTAAGAATTCTCAATATGATGGATTATTATATATAACCCCAGATTACTCATTATTACAGCAAAATAATCCATAAGGATTGTTCTTATATGCATATTTTATATCACAAAAAGCTACCCAATATGATTGGGTACAATTATATTTCTTAAACAATGATTATAATGGAACANNNAATCCTGTATTTTATTCAAATGATTTTATATAGCCTTCCTTCAATAATATATTATGATATTCCTCCAGCAAAAGTATGGAAAATTAATTTCCCAGAGAACTTCACAGTTCCAGATTATTTATATTGTATCTATCTACAACAAATATTCAACAAATAAATGAATGTGGAAAAATATATAATTTAGCCTATTATGAAAATATGAAAAATTATTATGATGTATGAAGAAATTTTAATTGCTGTATTACCACTAATATTGTCTTTTTTTGTTTCATATTATTTAATAAAAAAATGGATACCAATTGCTCATAAAGAAGGATATATAGGAAANGATATGAATAAGTATAATAAACCTGAAGTAGCAGAAATTGGTGGTTTATATGAAATAATTGGTACAATATTTGGAATATTATTATATATTGGTATTAAAAGTATATATATTAGGAACTACAGAAGATTTAGTAGAAGTATTTTCAATATTAACATATCAATGCATTAACTACAATATTAGGATTATTTGACGATATATTAGGAATGGGAAAAAAGGATTGAAACCTTTACATAGAGTAATTCCTATCATTTATATTAGCACTACCATTAATGATAATATCTGCAGGTAATTCATATATTAATTTACCATTTGTAGGAGAAGTAAATTTTGGAATATTATATCCACTATTAATAGTACCAATTGTACTTATGGGTACATCAAATGCATTTAATATGCTTGCTGGATATAATGGTTTGGAAGGATCTATGGGTATTTTACTAATTGGTGCAATAGGATTAGAGTCATATTTAATTGGTAATTATTATTTAGCAGAAATATCATTAATAACAATATTTTCAATAATAGCATTTCTAATATTTAACTGGTATCCAGCAAAAGTATTTCCTGGAAATGCATTTACATATGGTATTGGATCTCTATTTGGTGCAATAGTAATATTAGGAAACCTTGAAAAATTTGGACTAATTTTGTTTACATTATATTTCTTGGAATTGATATTATTTATAAGAGGACTATTAAATCATATATACAAAGAAAACTTTGGAATACCTGATGAAAATAATAATCTAAAAGAACCATACTGATAAAACATATAGTGTTACTCATCTTGCAATTAAAATAAATAGAAAGATATTTAAGAAAGCAACAGAGAAAATGGTGGTATNTACAATAATTTTACTACAAATAATAATAACAATAATAGCTATTATATATGGATAACTGTAATCTATATCTTTTTTAATAAAGATACAAGAAAATTAATTTACAATATTAAAATATTATATAATTTCTGCCAAAAAAATAATTTAAATCTAATTTGTATAACTTATAAGAAATATAAAGATATAGCATTAAAAATAAAAGAAAATTATAATTTAACATTTTATCTATTAGAAAATAAAAAAGAAATTAGAAAATTAAAAATTGAATGGGAAATAATATAATAATATACAGTATTATAAATAAAAATATATATGATATATATAGAAAAAGAAAATTTATAGATAATCTTATTGGTATAAAAGGAGAATTTCCTAATTTTCATTTAATAAACCCATATATAATATTTGGAAAAAACATTAGAATATATGAAAATTTTTTATTAACATATTTAGGAAATAAAAAATTCTATATAGATGAAAGATATAAAATTAACAAATTTTTCTCAGAAGAATTATTTATTAATTTAATAATATATTATGATAAAATAATTAAGACTTTTAATAAAATATTGAATCTAAAATATTTCAAAGATTGTATACATGAAAAAATAGGATTAATAACATATAAATCTATCACTTTTTTATAATTAGTATATTTTAGCTAGAATATTAACAGATACATTCTATGCAGTATATGTATCAATATATAATTTTTTAGGATTGATTGCTGGAATAATAGGATCCCCAAATATAATATTAACAAAATATTTATCCGAATATAAAGATAATAAATATATTAAAATTGATATATATCTAAAAATTATTTTTTCATTATTTATCCTTCAAATTATTTTCATATTTCCAAATTATTTCTTATCTACAACTTTCTATGGATATAATTTTATAGATGTTTTAATCATATACATAACTGCAATATCATTATCCTTAATCGGAGTTCTTTTTCTATATTTTATTCGAAATTAAATATAGAATCTGCTAAAAATCTATACATATTAGAAGCTTTACTTAAATTTATTTTCATAGTTTCTTTAACAATCATAATAAGGAATACTGGTTTTATATTTGGTTTATTTTTAACCTATTTTATTTTAAGTTTTGTTTATCTTTATAAATCAAAATAAAATAAAATTAATTTTGTATCAATATTAAAAGAAAAAATTAATTTTAATGATTTTAAAAAATATCTAAAATCTACCATACTTATTAGTCTGCCAGTAACTTTACTAGGTTTATATTCTTCAATAGATATACAAATATTAACAACATTTACAAGCTATAATATAGTTGGAGAATTTTATTCTGCATTAGTAATTGTCTATACATTATCTGGAATATTCACTAAAGGTAATATAACATTACCAAGAATATTAAGATGGGAAAAAGAAAAAGTTATTAGAAACATAAATAGATTAATATTAATACAATTTCTAATTAACATTATATTAACTGGATTAATAATTTTAATTGGTCCTTATATAATACTAATTATATTTGGAAAAAATTATCAATTATCAGCAAATATAATAAAATATCTTTCCATTATTTTAATAATAAATTCTTTGAATGTATATAACTTAATATTATATAGAAGGGATATGGAAAAATATTATCCAATATATGCAATAACAACTGCTCTACTTTCAATAATTACAGATATTATATTGATATCAAAATTTAAATTATCTGGAGCAATTGCTTCAGCAATATTAGCAAATAAATATATTGGACTAATAAGTTATATTATATATGAAACAAAATTCAATAATATCCCTTCCAGATCTATTTTTAGAGATAATTACAAAGAAAATAGATATAAATAAAAATACCGGAAACAAAAATCAGGAGATCAAATTAGAAAATCGGAGGAAATGCTGCAAATTTTTCAATTGCATTAAGTAAAATTGGAATTAAAAATAAATTAATAGCCGGATGTAATGAAATTTCAGAATTAATATTTAAACAATATATAAAAGATAAAAAATTAAAGATAAGATTTTTATCCAATATATACAGATATTTCTATTACTATTAGTTTAGAAGATGATGATAGAATTATGATAACAGATCCAAAAGGAATTCAAATTGGAATTAATGAAATTAAAAAATATGAAAAAGTATTAAAGAAAAAAGAATATATATTCTTTGGAAATTGGAATAATAATAAAAAGTCAAATGAATTATTAAAATATATAATTCAATTTAAATAGAGATGCAAAAATATATTTGGATATAGGAGATCCTTCAATAAATATTGAAAATTTAAATGAATTAATTAAAATATTAAAAGAAAAAAGAATAAGGGTTTTAAGTTTAAATGAATATGAATTAGAATATTTAGGAAATTTTCTTAAATTAGATTATGAGAATCTATTAGATTTAGCAAATAAGTTATATAAAACATTAAATGTAGAACATTTAGATATTCATTCTCCAGATTTTGTTTATTCTTTTACCATCAGAAGTATATATAAAAATTGAGAAAGTTAAACCAATAATATTAACAGGCGCAGGAGATACATGGAATGCTGGAAATTTTTATGGATATTTAGAATAATCTAGATAATAAAGAAAGATTACTTTTTGCAAATGAAATTGCTAAGAAAATATATATTAAAAGTAATTTTAATATTTTTTTAATAAAACGCCACCCCCAGGATTCGAACCCGGGCCTCAAGGCTCCAAAGGCCTGCGTGCTGCCGCTACACCAGGGCGGCTTAATATTCTCTATTATTTAATATACTTTTAATTTTTTCTTTAATTTTATTAAATATTTCTTCAGAATAAAATTTCTTATATTCTTTTAATAAATTTATTAATTCTTGATCAATATCAATTATTTTATCATCTATTAAATATTGTATAAACTGTGTTAAATTTGAAGGATTGTTTTTTAATCTTGCCCTTTCCCAATCTATTAAATAAATTTTATCATCTTTAATAATTATATGTTCATAAGGTCTTCTTCATTTCTTCTTTTTCAATTTTTAATTTATCTAATAAAAACAAAATATCTAAAATATTATCTAAATATTTTTTCTTTTCTTCTAAATCTAAATCTTCAAATTTCTTACCATCAATATATTCCATTTCTATTTCCAAATTTTCACTCATTATGAGAAATAATTCTTGGAACAAAACCATAATTACTTAAAAGATTTAAAAAATATTTTTCTTTTTCATAGTTTTTATATATTTTACCCTTAAATTTTTTTATTATTGTACCATTTTCTGTTAAAAAAATTTCAGAATGCCAACCCTCATCAATCTTTTTCATTCAAATATAAAGTTAAAATCTTAAAATAATCTATATTTCTTATTATTTAAATCTTCTAATGGTTTTTCAAATTCCTCAATCAAATTATAACATTCTTCTTCTCTTATTTTCTTTTCTTCCATATTTTTACTATTTATATTATAATATCTTATTCGAATATATATTATCATTTACCTCTTTTTCTCCAATATATCATTATAATATATGGTTTATATGTTGATTCTAATATTCTTGTCATATTACTCAATTGTGTTTTTGTAGTTTCAATATTTACAACCGCTAATCTTCTTTATTTTTCAAATTATTATAGATTCTCATTGCATATTCTTTTATTTTATTATCTTTTTCTTTATCTCCAGTAAATATATCTAATATTGCAACCTGAATCTGGTGTTAATACAAATGGTAATTTTCCTTTAAATGATTCTAAATATGCACCAATGAATCTTTCTATAGATCCTAAATATGCTCTAGGAATTATATATAAATTATCTATTCCGAAATAATCTTTTACTAATTCAATAAGTTTAAAGTTCCTTGGAAATTAAAATCTAATTGCATAGTACCCAAATGCCATTCTTTTTCCCCAATTTTCAATGTAAAATCATATTTAGGACCATAAAATGCAGCTTCTCCAACCCCTTCATAAATAGAGAAATTATATTTGCTTGATAATTTATTTATTACATTTCTCATTACATCTTCGACATATTCCCAATCTTCTTTAGAACCAGAATATTCATTCATTTTATTTGGATCGTGTAAACTTAATCTTACCTTAAATTCTGATGACCTTNAATTGATATTAAATACTTTTTCATATAATAAAATCATTTCATCCATTAATTTCTCAATCTCCTTTTCCAATAAATCAGGAGTAATAAAAATATGAGAATCATCTTGTGTAAATGATCTCACCCTTAATAATCCATAAACACTACCAGAAAATTCATGTCTATGGACAGTACCCAATTCAAATATTCTAAATGGTAATTTTATTTTTCTATATTTTTCATAATAAATTAATGAAAATTAATATATGGTGTGGACAATTCATTGGTTTAATTGCAAATTCTTCATTTTCTATATTAAATATATACATATTTTGTTTATAATATAAAGATGACCTGAAATTTGATATAATAATGTATTTGTAATAAGTGGCGTTCTTACCAAGTAGTATCCCCTTTTAACATGAAAATCTGTCTAATATTTGGGATAATATATAATATGTTAATCCACCTCCTAAGGAAAATAATTGTAAACCCTTTCCCAGTAGATCACCAAAATCCCTATTTAACTTTTCTACCCTCCTGTCATGTTATACTAATATATCCATCTCATCTCCAATATCTATATGATCTTTTTCCATTAAAGAAAATGTGATTAAAAGTTTTATAAAAATAATTCATTTATTTCATAATAAACTATATCATTTTCTATATCAATTATTGCAAATAAAATTTTATTTAAATTCTTTGAATCCATATGAAATTTAAAATATCTGCTTATGTATAGAAATTCATTTTCATATATTGCATAAACATAATATAATATCTTTTCTTTTTTATAATCTGTATATAAAATAATTGAGACATTTTCTGTATCTAGATAATGTCCTTTATTTCTTAAATCTTCAAATACATAAAATTTCTTCATATTTAATATATTTTTATATTTTTTAATAAAATCTAAAAAATTATTTATTCCTTCTAATTTTATCCATCCTTTTTTTATACAATATAANGCCTCTTCAAGTTCTAAAATAATGTAATCATTATCCATCTTTCCAATTCTTCCTATTTTATCATAAAACTCTTTATTTAAAATAAATTTATTATTAAATTCTCTAACTAAAATTTTTTCCATCTTATTTCTAGAAATTCTATAATTATTATTATCATTTACACCAATATAAAATTCTTTTTCTAGTGCTATGTGCAACTCTATTTTTTGCTAAAAAATCATATATATCTATTTTTTCATTAATATTTATTGGAATAGCCACCCATTTTGAATGTTGCTTAATATCTTCATATATTCTAAATATACCACCAAATTTTAATCCTGTACCTAAATAATAACCTCTCTCTCTAAAATATTTATATATATCATAATATAACTTAATTTTTTCATCTTTTAAAAAATAATTTATATCTAATTTATTATTTTTCTCATCATAAACTTCAATTTCATTTTTTTCTAATAAATATAAAACTTCATAGAAATATAAAATCTTATCTTCTGATAAAAATACATTATCTTTATATAATACTCTTTTCATCTAAGATCTTAAATTATAAAAAATACATAAAAATGCCGGAGGTGGGACTTGAACCCACGACCTCTCCATTACAAATGGAGTGCTCTACCACTGAGCTACCGCAGCGATAAAATATAATATAATCAAAAAAAGTTAAAATCTTTAGCTTCCCCCTAGAGAAACCACTGATTGAGATAGAACAGCTGGTATAGCCCCACCATATTGCGATGCTATATCCATTTACTGGTACATTTGTATATTATAATTTTCATTTACTGATAATCCACTAGGTAGATAATATTATCTGCATATAATCCTCCAGTTGTTAAATATACATTTTCAAGTCTTTTAGATAATCCAATTATTCCATATGGATTTTGATATTTCCAGCTTCATTCATTGATTGCAATATTTGGAATACTTGATTTAAACTTAATGGATATCCAATTATTCCAGAATTTAATCCTATTGTACCATGAAACTAAAGTTCTACTTACATATATAAAGTTTGTATATTGTACTGATTTGTGAAATTATTTAATGCAGAACATACCTATGAATCATCTATTGTTACATTTTGTACATTTACTTGGTTATCAAACATAAATCCTGTTATTTTAAAGCTTCCTCCTTGTAATACACCATATATTGCTGTAGGTTCATATTGGGAAGGTGCATATGAATATACATCTCCATTGCTATCTGTAATTAAAGTACTTACATATTCAAAATTAATTGGATTAGAACCTGGCATTAATGATACAACAGGTCCTAAGGCGGTTATTTTTTGTAAATAATTATTTAGCTTGACCACTTGATGGATCATATTGATATCCAAATACTTGTGTAATTTGCATACCTGTTGTTATTCTTTGTTCAGCTTGCAGCACCTGTTTGTAATGCTTTTGATTGTAAAGAACTTGCTGTATATATTATTACACCAGCTGCTACTGCCGCCGTTACTATTATTGCTATTAATATAATTAATGTTGACAAACCAAACTGTGCCCTTACCATAATGAATTAAAAGATTTTAAACATTATAAATTTTTACCTAAAAGGTAGTTATTTATTTAATAACAGCAATTGTTTCCATATGATATGTATGGGGAAATTGATCACCAAAATTATGTTTTCCAATTTATAATTTCCTTTATTTATTAGAATATCGATATCCCTCTTTTGTGTTTCTGGATAACAAGAAACATAAATAATTTTCTTTGCATTAGATTGTAATATTTTTCTTATTACTTTTTTATGTAATCCAGCTCTTGGTGGATCTACAATTATTTTATCTGCATTTATTTTTTCTAAATCTTCTACATTAGATAATAAAAATTTCACACTTTTTACATTATTTATTTCTTTATTCAAATTATAGCATTTCAAAATTTTCCTTATTATTATCTACAGCATATACATAATTAGAATATTTTCCAATTTCTATTGCATAAAAACCAGAACCAGAATATAAATCATAAATTATATCATTTTCTTTTGGATCTGTAAATTCTCTTACATATTTTAATAATATCTCTGCAGTATAACTATTTGGTTGATAAAAACTATTTGGTGAAATATAATAAAAATTTCTANNGCTTTTTATTTAATATATTTTTCTCCAGATAATAAATAATTTATATTTCCATATGAAACATCCGAAAGTGTATCACTTTATTGACCAATAAAATGAATTAATATAATTTTTAATCTCATTATAAAATTCTAAAAATATATTTTTATAATATTCTAAATTATCTGTTTTATAAGTTATTATATTTATCATTCTATCATTTGTAAATTTTACTTCTCTTATTAAAATATATCTAATAAAACCTGTATAATTTTTTGTATCCCATGGTTTTAAATTTTTATTTATTATAAATTCCCTAAACTTATACTCTTATTATATTTGATTCTGGGGATTGTAAAAAACATTCATCGATATTTACATATGAATACCATTTTCCATATTCCTTTAACCCTACTTCATAATTGGGACCAACAGCATAATCCATTCTATTTCTATAATAAATTATTTTTGGTGATTTTATAACTTCATCAGGTTCTCTTTTAAATATATCAATAAATTTCTTTATTTTATATTCTATTTGTTCATTATATGACAAATTTTGAATTTGACAATCCACCACATTTTGGAAAATGCTTACATAGCATTAAGAATATTTAAAAATAAAATTTTAAAGATCAAAAATCTATTGATAGCTTGATAGCCTAAAGAACTACATGATGAATAACCTGTATTTGGATTTACAGAACATTGCATTATATCATAATATTGAGTTGGTGGGTTTCTACTCTAAATCCCATTTGTAAAGTACTTACAGAATAATTTATTGTTGCATTTAAACATGGTCCTCCAATAATTGTTAAATTAACATTTGCTACCGATGGTGCTGGTATTGCTTGTCCATAACTTAATGTTTCATTATATGTTGCATCATATACAGATTCTGCTATACCAATATTTGCAGCATCAGCTACACTTTCAAATACTGGAGTTGTACACATTACATCACCATTTGGAGTTGTAAAGTCAATAAACCATCCATTTAATGGTATATATGTTGGTCCTAAATTATATAATGTAAATGTAACTGTCGGTACACTTCCATATTCAGAATATTCAACATCATGAATTGTAAATTGTGGTACAGCAGATTGTTGTTGATTTAATTGCAATTTTAAAATTGAAAATTCCAGCACTTTTTAAATAAACATCAACAAGGATATATGTACTTATTGCAGCTAATGCAACCAAAAATATAAACAAAAAAATTGATTGAAAGGCTTGTCCTTTCATTTTAGCCATAATTAATTACTGTTGGATATATCATTGCTGCCGGAGTTACACCTGATAGATCATATGGTTGTCCATTTGGTGGTATTACAGAGAATTCCNATGTTTGTGATGTTCCTAATGATACATTAGCATATACTAATAGTGCTGCCAAATCATTTGGTCCCAAACTCCATTGTATAATANTCCTGAATTATCTACTGGATCATGTTGATCAATATAATAATATCCTGTATATCCTGTTACTAATGAAGAGTTTGCTACAGCTCCTCCATATGCAAATATTTCTCTACCAGCTGGAGAATAGAATATTACTGCTTGTTTGATTGAATAATATTGGCTGTGATCCTGGTGCTAATCTTGTATATACTAAGAAATCTTGTACTGCTTGTGATGATGTATTAACATTTATANCTTCTACTCTTACAATTTCTACAGTTGTACCAGATGTTTGTACTGTTTGTTGTGCTGCAGCTGCTGCATGTCCTTGTGCACGCTGTCGCTCCAATAATTACTAATGCTGCTATTGCTGCTGTCAATGCTGCTGCTATAAATAATACCATTGCTGAAAAACCAGATCCTCCTTGACCTTTCATACCTTATTAAACACTCTTCCCATTTATAGGAAATTGTTAATCAATAATGATAACTTTGCCCCCGCCGGGATTTGAACCCGGTCATAGGGACGAAAACCCTATATCCTTGACCAGACTAGACGACGGGGGCGTATTTATTTTACTTGTAAATAATATTATAAAAGTTTTATTTAAATTTTATAACAATGTTATGAATTTAAAAATATAATATAGAATCTTATAGATAATATGCAAGAGATAACTATAAGGGGTCCTTTGAATGAGGAAAAAATCAAAAAAATATCTGAAATATGAACATGAACCAGATTGGATGACAGACATAAGATTAAAAGGATTAGATTATTTTAATAAATTAGATTTACCAAAATTGGGACTCTAGAAATAAAAAATATTGATTTTGATAATATGATATATTATAGAAATATAGACTAAAGAAAATAAACCAAAGAGGTGGGAAGATCTACCAGAAGATATAAGAAATAGAATAGAAAAATAGGGATTAAGAAAAGAATTTGAAAGAGAATTTTTATCTGGATTATTATATCAACACGATTCTTCTTCAATATATAAGGAAATAAAGAAATATCTAGATCAAGAAGGTATTATTTTTATGCCCCTATCACAAGCAGTAAGAGATTATACAGAAATTGTAAAAGAATATTTTGGAAAAGTTATCTCTTTTGGAGATAATAAATTCAGCAGCATTAAATACAGCAGTTTGGAGTGAAGGTGTATTTATTTATGTACCAGAAAATATTAAATTAGACTTCCCATTACAAGCATATTTTTGGATAGGAACAGAAAATCTTGGGCAATTTGAAAGAACTTTGATAATAGCAGATAAAAATGCTANNGTATACTTATATAGAAGGATGTACTGCTCCAATATATAATATATCTTCATTACATGCAAGAAATAATAGAGGTTTTTGCAAAAGAAAATTCAGAAGTTACTTATGCTACAATACAAAACTGGTCTAGAAATATATAAAACTTAGTAACAAAAAGAGCAAAGGTATATAAAAACGCTAAAATTAAATGGATTCTGCTGAATTTGGAAGTAAAGTAACAATGCTATATCCGGGATTAATTTTAGAAGAAAATTCTATAGGGGAAATTTATACAATATCAATTGCAAATGAAAATCAAATAAAAGATACTGGTGGAAGAATATTGATAAATGGAAAAAATTCCAGAGGATATATTGTAACAAAATCCATATCAATAAACTTGGAAAGGCAGTAAATAGAATAGACATAAAAATATTTAGTAATTCTGAAAATTCAAAGATTATATCTAAATGCGACTCTTTAATAGAAGGAAATGGAATAGCAGAATCTATACCAAGAATGGAAATTTACAATAATAAAAATTATTATAATACATGAAGCAAAAACTGAAAAAATTGAAGATCAAAAAGTACTTTACTTACAAAGTTTAGGTATAGATAAAAAGAAAGCTAAAAGATTAATATATATGGGATTTGCAGACGATATTCTAAAAAACTTTCCACCCTCTTATCAAATGAGAATTAAAAAACTTCTAGAAATAGAGTTAGAAGAAATTGGGGGATTTGGCTAATTACTTAAATAGCCAATTATATATTATTTTTATGTCTCTCTTTATTACTCTTCTAGCCCCAAACTTCTTTATTTTAAAATAATCGGATATTTTTGCAAAACTCCATGATAATAAAAATTTTCCAATAAATAATTCTTCTTTATCTATCTTTGGTTTATACCTTTTCAGTATATAATAAATAATACATATATAATAATTTCACAACATCTGCAGCAGCTTCATATGTCATATGTGAAGATAAATAACCTTCCAATCTTTCTATTTGATTATCTGTAAAATTTAATTTATAATGTGGTTTAAACTTATATGGCGTTTCTAACATTTTTAATATTAGTTCTGGTAATAATCAAAATATACATCTGATATTTGATTTATTAATCTCCATCTAAATTCATAATTTAACTTTTTAACTATCTTTTCTGATTCTTCATTTAAAACTTTAATTACTATACCAGAATATTCTCCAGAAACCTTATTTTTTTCTGGAGATAAATGAACTAATACAAAATTATTTTTTTGCCAAAAATTTAATAATTCATAAGTTATACCAAAACTAGAACCAATCCAATCATAATTATTTTCCTTAGCCCAATTATATAGTTTATCTTATAGACAAAGATCCCAAACCCATACTTTGGATTTCTGGAACTGTAGCAATTCTAACAATCCTTAATCCCTTTAATTTAGCAAATTCCTTTATTCTATAATGTTTAACTATTATATCTGGTATTATATTTCCCTTTGGTTTATAATCTTTCAACATTTTATTAATTGTATCATCATCTATACCACCTTCATATCCAATGTGTATTCCATTTACAATTTTTCCATTTGATAATTCTAAAACAAAAGCATCATGATGTGGTGCATCAGCAAGCATTGCTATATCATTTGGTTTATTTTGATAATGCGCTAAAATATATATTCCAACAAAATTCTTTAATTTTGAATCATCGTTATAAAACCATTCTTTCATTGGTATTTTATAAAATCTTACATCTTTATTTTTTATTAACTCTTTATCAGTCATCGTTAATTTCAGAAACTTCAGAATCTAATAACAATGTATCATATAGCCATTTTTCAATTGGATCTTGTTCATTATATCTAATTGGCTCAACCATACTATATTTATATATCTTAAAATCCTTCAATGAATTTAGATATTTCAAAAATTTGACAGAAAAAGAGCTACCAGCTCCCTCATATCCATGAATCGTAGAAGAAAATACAATTTTATCATATTTCTTAGTATATTTCAATAATATATTTATACCAATACCTGCAGCTTCATCAACAACCAAAATATCATATTTTTTTCTCAATATTTCAGATGGTTTTCTATATTCAATATATATCCTATTATTTATTACATATCTTCCTCTCACTTATTTCCTTATATTTTATATTATTCTTATTTAATCCCAACTTTAAGAATTCAAATAATGTTTCTACATTATTAAATTCTGGTTATGTTATACCTATATCATATACTTTTTTACTATTTAATAATATTTCAGAAATTCCAGAAATCGCTAAACCAAGAGATGCACTTTTTCCCCTTCCTCTATCTGCAATAATTAAATATATTGACTTTTCATTCTTTCATAAATTCTCTAAAAGAGAAAGAACATTTGCTTGATCTTGCGTTAAACATAATTTATAGATTATCTCTGAAAATTTTCTATTATCTGGCAATAATATTTTCTTTCTTCCAGGTGGATATGCTTCATTTAATATGCATTCATCATTTATTCCCTTTATTAATCCTTTTTCTATATCATATATAATTATATTATCATATTGAAGTAATTTGTTCTTGAATCTATGTTCAAAATATTTTTTCACGTCTTCCAATTTATATGGAGGCGTTAATAAATGTTCATGAAAACTTGCATAATTTTCTTCAAAATGTTCAAAATCTTTAATTAAAAAAAATGACAATACCAATTCCAGATAAAGTTTCAACAATTCTACCTATATGATCTGGAGTTAAAGATTTATACATATCTAAAATTAATATATCGTATGCTTTTCCCAAAATTTTTTTAGAATCAATATATTTAATTTTTTCTATATCTAAAAAATCTACTTTTTCTTTTAATTTTTGAAATCTATATAAATAATCCCCATTAAAATCTCTCAGAGACATATAAAACTTTTATTTTATCTTTAAAATTCCTAATTTTTTCATAATATATTTTTAACAAATTGGATAAAATATCAAAATAATCCTTANNCGATAAAACAACAATCCCTCTATGATTATTTCTAATTATTTTGCATAATAATTTATTATAATCATTTATTATATCCATATATAAAATATCAACCAATTACTTATAATCATTAAGAAATATTAACCTTTTGTTAAAGCTATATTAAAAGAATGATTAAAACATTAAAACATTTTGCCAATANAATATTAAACAATAAACAAACATTAGTTAAGTGACGTTAAATCATTAACTAAACATGTTAAATATATGTTAAACTAAAGTAAATAATATCTTAATTTCACATCAAGAGATTTCAATAATTTTTGATCATCCACAAAAACTATAGATAGTCCCTTTGATATTCCTCCAAGAATATAATCTTGAAGTTCTTCCAGAAGCTTGTAAATATGTTTTAAGATCTACAATATTTAAATATATATTTTTATTTTCATCTATTTCTACAGAAACATCTGGATTTTCTTCTACCATATCTAATATTTCTGACTTATCAAGATAAATTTTTAAGATATTGTATAATGTTAATATATCATCAGCAAAGGTTTTTATATATCCGACTAATTCAACTTTATTTCCATTTAAAAAATCAGAAATTAATTTCAGATCTCCAGAAGATAGCTTTTTCATATTTTTTCTTAATCTTGTAAAAATTCTTGTTATTCTATTTTTTTCTATCTCAGATATATATGGTAAAATTAAATTAGATAAAATAATTATATTCGTTATATTTTTCTCAAGATTTGTAATATTTATTTTTATCTTTGGTATACCCAAAAATATTGCATATTTTATTCTTTCTAGCATATTAATCCCTCTAGTTAATATTCCATATGGATCTGCAGATCCTAAATAAGAAATTTATTTTTCCCTCATAAAAATCATTTAATATTATTCTCAATTTCTCTTGCCTTTGTTTTTGAATATATTAAACCAACTTTTAAAATAATTGTATATTAAATAATTGTAAATTTCTATCATATATTCTACCCCTTTCTCTTTTGGAATAAATATTAATGCCCCATCTTCTAATTCTTTTAATAAATTCAATAATTCTTCTTTTATATCTCTCCTTGGAATATAATATACAGCTACAACATTCCTAATTTTTGAACTTCCAGTTCCACTGGTAAAGTTAGCCAGCTCCCTATATAATCTAACTCTTTTTCCTCTTAAACTACCAGTAGCTGAAGATAAAACAATTATTCCATGATTTTTATTTTTAATTTCTAAAAACTTTTTATAAAAATCACTATTAAAATCTAATTTACCAGCTAATTTTAAATCTATTACCTTTATAGCAACATTTATATCATCTTCGCTATAACCAATTAAAACAAATAATTTTTCAATATTTTTTGATCCTTTAAAAAAAGAATCTACATCATCTACAAAAGCAATATCAAATTTTTTATCTTTTAATATTTCAAAATTTTTAGTTAAAAATTGATTTGAAATAATTAATATATTAAATTCACCATTTTTTATTTTTTCCTTAATTTCTTTTTTATTACCACCAATAATATGCTATAAACTTTATATTTAGATTTAGACTACTTATAAATTTATCAAACAAATCGCTAAATTGCTTTACAAGCAATCTTGTTGGTAATATTATTAGTATCTTTTTGTTGTACTCACTAGAAAAGTAAATAGAAGAAACTATAATAAATGTTGATTTTCCAACACCTGTTGGCGCTATCAATAGAAAAACTATTGTTTTTATATAATCTTTCAAACCACATTATTTGTACTTTCCATGGATTAGAATTTAATAATTTTTTAAAAAATTCAGAAAATTTAGTAATTTCTTTATATAAATTATAAATATTTGAATAATCTTTTAATTTCCCCTTTTCAGATAATTTTTTATATAGAGTAGCTTTCTAAAAGTGGTTTCATCCTTTATATTTAATAATTCTAATATTTCTTTAGCATCTAAATCATTTTCACTAGGAAGACCATTTGAAAGCCTATAGGAAGAAATTGTACCATTACAATTAAAGCATAAATTTTTTATATATAAAGGAATATATTCCATATTTTCTTTTATTTTAAAAATTAATTTAAAAATATTCTATTATGGATATATCAGATATAATCACTTACTTACAAAAAGAAAAAGAGAAAAAAACATTACAAAATTTACAAAAAGATTTTTATGTTAAGGTATCTGAATTACTAAAAAAATACAAAAAACAATTAGAAGCATATAAATCTGATAGGAAAGAAAATAGAGAAGTTATTGCAACAATAGATAGACTAAAAGAATCATTATCAGAATTAATTAATATAAGAATTAGCAAAATAATGATGTATACAGTACTAGAAGTTAAAGAAGATCTAAATAAATAGCAGAAGATACTTTGGGAGAAGAAGAAAAATTATTATATTCTCTTGTTAAAAAAAAATTAAAATCATATAAAGAAAATATACAAAGCAAGATTATTAATGGAGAAGAAATAGATATCAATAAATTTTTTTCAGATATAAATATAGATGTTTCATTATATCAAAATAAAATAGATAAGAAAATTGTTGTTATTAAAAATCAATTACCAAAGATTGTTGGACCAAATGGAAAAATATATGGACCTTTTAAAGTTGGAGATATAAAAATACTCAATAATAACTTCGCTGAAAAATTAGAAAATACTGGAATAGGAAAAACAGTTGATTAAACTTATAAAATTATTTAATATTATTATCTTTAATGAAATTACCAAAGACTAATAAAAATATTGCCCATATTGTAAAAAAGTTACTGTATACATAAAGTAATCATTGTAAAAAGTATAAAAGCTAGGACTGGATTGTTTGGGGTGCTAGAAGAGCTAGAGAAGGAAAAAAAGGTAGAGGAAATAAAGGAAAATATAGTAAGAGACCATTATCACAAAGAAAAAGAGGTGTTATAAAATCTTCTAAAGGTGTTGATATAAGATTAGAATGCAGCATATGCAAGAAACAAACTATATGGGAAATAAAAGGTAGATACAAAAAAGTAGAATTATCAACAGCTATAAAATGAAGTCAAAAATATATTTTGAAGCATTTTCTAACGATAAAGATAAATAAACTGATATTTTTAAATAAAACATTCGATGCTATATCAAAATTCAAAAATTTTCAAATAATAGATAAAAAAATTGCTGATCCTATAACAAAAGATATAAAAACCCCGGACGGAAAAACTATAAATGGATGGTCATNCTATTTAGAAATATATGCAGATTTTAAAGATTTCGATTCATTAATNNATTTTATACTATTTTATACACCATCAAGAATTGATAGAGAAGATATAAAAGAAATGAGAATTATAACAAAAGATAATGAAATAAAATATAACAAAGAAAAAGTTAATCTATTATTAAATCAAATACCACAAGCTATAAATATGAAAGTATCTGCATTGTTAAATATATATCTTGCACAAGTTAAAAAAGATTCTAAAGGACCTGACAAACAATCATTAACAAATTTAAAAATAAAATAAAATTTTATCCATAATAATATCCTGAACCTTTTTCCCTTTTCTTGTTTTCTTCCTCTAACTTCTTAATCATATCTAAATCTTTTTCTAATCTTTCTTTTAGTTTTTTACCCTTTTCCTTTAGATCACTTGTATCAACTTGAAAGTCATATAATTTACCTAAGATTTCTAATGCCTTTGAAGCACCAAAATATCCATTAACTTCATTTGATAAATATGTTTCAACTAATAATAAATAAGCTGGTTTTTTAAATAATTGAGAATAATATAAAAATAATCCAATCATTCCAACAACAGTATTTGATTTATACAAGTTAAGTTCTCCCAATTTTTCCTTTATCTTATTTACATCATAATATTTATTTAGTGCAAACAAATTCATTTGGATTTTCTGGTTCTAATTGATGTGAACCATCCACCAATTATACTTAACTCTAAGAGATTAAATTTACTTATTATTCTAAATAGCTTATTCATGAAGTCTAATATCTAAAGTATAAAGACAATCCAGGATCTTCCAAAATCATTATCTGAAAATCTTCATATAATACTAGAAAATTATAGTTACCAATTGGAACAGAATATAATTTATAACTTATATTATCTGCTATATATCCATTTTTATTTACTTTAACTACATCAAAAAAGAAATCTGTAATTATTCTTCCAACAACTTTTCCTTTATAAGTTTCTATTAACTTTTTTCGAACTTTTTTTGACAAATTTCCAAATCCTCCGCCTATTGAATAAAGAAAAACTATATTATTCATACTTTTTATTTTTTCTTTATCTATTATAAATTCCATAATAGATAATAAAATTATTATTTTTATATAAGATTTCTTTTTTCATTTTTCTTCTATAACCATCCCATTTTATCATCAGGAGAAAATTTAGGAGGTATTACTCTAGATGTTTTATTACCACAAATCGGACAATTTCTTTAAATGTATATATTTTACAATTTTTACATTTTCTAATCTCTTTCATATTTATTTATTTCATAAATTACATTATAATTTTTAGCTTCTTTATTAACTAATTCTAGCATTTCTTTTTCCTTTTTTTGTAAATCAGATGGGCTTATAGTAACATATTNTAGCATATATGTAGGAGCTCCCAGATATTTTATCATTATATTTAGATCCTTTATTTTTTTAAGAAATTCCTTTATTTTATANATTCCATCACCATCTAAGCAATATGCCTGCATTATATATGTAAACTCATATTTTGGTGGATTTAGATAATCAAGTATATATTTGTATAATTGATCTGAGTATTTTTTACTTATTTTATATTTATATAAAACAGTTTTTCCATTTATATAAGCTTCTAAAAATACAGCTATAAAGTTTGTTTTCTGGAACAATTTTAAATATTATCTCTTTTTCTAATTTATCCATATCTATATTTTCCTTTTCACTCATTATTTTCAATATATTATAAGCAGCTATCTNTCTTTTATATTCAAAAATCTTTGCTTTTTGTTTATTCTTATCAACTCTCTTTAACGATAAAGTAGCCAATCTATTTTGTACATCTACATCTAATACTAAACATACAATCTTTTTACCTTCCCTAACTAAAATCCTTGGATTTGTAATTCTTCTATTTGATAATTCGTCTATTGGAATTATTCCATTAAAATTCTCATATTAATCTAAGCTAACTTTTACATCTACATCTGATATATTATTTACTGTACATAAAATATAATCATTCACCTTTGGAGGATCTTTTCTGCTTATACATCTTTAAAATATATTAAAAAATACTTATTAACTTTTTATACGACTTAGGTTTTAGTTACTGGGATATTATATGTAACCTCTTCATAACAATTATATGAAAGATTCATTAAAATATATGCTGGTATTCCTATATTTGAATTAAGAAGATTTTGAATTTCTGCATTGCTTTNTGATAATTGTTGAAGATTTATAATACAAGATATTGANNGTGAACTTATTGGAAAGTTTTGTGTTGGACTACATGAGAAACCTTCTCCCCCATTTGGTATATCTATTGGAGTTGTTCCGATAATACGTAATTCAGCATTTACATTAAAGGTAGCTTGACTATTAGAATATACATTNCTAAAGCATCCAACAGAATCTTGGAAAGATATTGAGAAATATATATTTCCATCAATTTCATCACATTGATATTAGAAGATACTGGTGTTATTGGAGATGATGAATAATATACAGGCTCACTTAATGTTATTGAACTATTAGAATAATTTAATTTAAGTGGAATTAATACATTCTCAACAACATTTGATACATTATATTCTACAACTATTGGTATTTGAGAAGGCACAGCCAGAATACCAGGACTTAAAGAAACTTCAATATTTCCAATAGTAGAATTTGAAGGAATAAGTTGCATCAGAAGAGGAATTACAANTTGCTGGTTCTGCATTAAAATTACCTGAGTAAGGAGAAGATAAAGTATAACTATTTACATAATATGAAACTTCTAATTGAGAATTTGACATTGTATAAGTATTATTAACATAGATAAGAGGCAATGTATAATTTAAACCACGTTGATTCACTATAATTTAACGAAGAAGGTGCTTGAACATATATATATAAGTTTCCTGGCTGACTTACTGCCCATGAAGGTTGATATAAATTAGAACCTGAACTTCCGCTATTAAAAAATCCTGAATTTCGAAATCCAATGTTACCAATTGGACATGTAGAAAAATAAAAAAGACTAGTACCTGCAAATAATATAGGCAACAAATATATAAATCTTCCAGCTTTCATTAATTATATTTTTACTTTATTAATTATAAACTTTATCATAATATTAGCCCGAAGTATATGAATTATTTTGATTATTAGATGTATATAAATTATTTAAACTAACATTTTCATTTAAGGCAGTTTGAATAATATTAAAAGCTTGTTGGGCATCATTGATAAATTGTACTATACCATTTTCGACACTCTGGAACATTTCATTATTTTCCATATATGCCAGAATTTGATTACGATATAAATAAGCTACTATTATTAAAATTATTAGAATTAATAAAAAAATCAATCCACCGCCAGAGCTTTCAGCTCTTCCTTTCTTCATAAACAAATTATAAATTTATTTATTTATAAGTTTTAGGATATCTGCAAATAATCTATCTTAAGATAATTGTCTGTCTTTATTTCTAANAGATTCTCTGGCAATAAACAATTAGATATATTTACTACATAAGCCCCCAACAGACGAACTTATTTTATATATACAATTATTATTTATTATAACTTCTCCAGAGCCCTGACTTACTATAATATCCAATATGTAATTTGTTAAATTATTTGGAAATGCTATATAAAATATATTGCTGCTTTGCTTCTACATATAGATTATACATATTAACTGGATAAGATGATATCAAACTGATACTATTTTCTCCAATATTTAAATATGGAGTTAAATAAAATAAGTTAGAACATGAAGATAAAGGAATTGACAATCCATTTATAATTAATTCTACATTTTGAGGAGAATATGGACAAAAATCATAGAACATATATATATCTCCAGATATATAGATAATAGCTAAAATTTAATGATGAAAACTCTAGATAATTTATATTTATATAATATAATATTNCATTTACATTAAATATTATACTAGTTGGAGAAAACTCTAATTTAAACTCCTTATTTCCATTATATAAATAATTTGGAGAAACAAAAATACCTTTTCTCCATTTTGACATCCAGAATATACTTCATAATTATTTACATATATATCGAACTTACCATTATTACATGTAGAATAATGCAGTAATATTTATTCCATCATAATTGATAAATAATAGAAATATAAGCTCTTACTAACTGTTCCATAAAATATATTTGTTTCAAAATTCAAAGTTCCTAAATTAATATAATATACTGGAATATAATTGCCTATTGTATAATTGCTTGTTATATAATAATAATTCTGACTCTCCGATAATTGTATATTTTGAAAGATATATTGATTTCTCATACTTGTATTTGAAAAATTTGAAGAAGGATATAAAATTATATTACTTCCATTAAACAATTGTTGTATTAAAGATTGTTTATATTGATATGGAACTAATAGCCCAATATACAAAAATTACTATACCTAATAATATAAAGAATATACCTAAACTTGTCATTTGTAATTTTTTCATATTTTAATAGAATATTCTTTAATATTTATAATTTATACCTTAATTTTCCAACAATACAGAATCTATCAATTAATTCAAAATTACTGACATTATTATTTACAAAATATATTTCAGCATTTATTTTANNNNAAATATTAAATAAATTTATAATTTTATCAATATTATTTTCTTCTTTCATTTTTTTAAAACATTCTTCAGAAATTAAAATATATTCTATATTATTATACATTGCATTATTATATACCTCATCATATCCAAATGCTACCATATTTTTTTGCATTAAATATAATATTTCTTCTATTAATTTATTTATTTCTAAAATTTCTAAATTTTTTAATGTCTCATAATATTCTGTTCTTCTAACAAATTCATATATTCCATTTACACCTCCGCTAGATACTTTATATATTTTTATATTTTTTATATTTAATTTATCCTTCTATTTAATCATAAAATTCTTCAGGATAAAATAATGGACCAATTATACATAGGATAATTTAATATCATAATCCTTTAGTGTATCTAAAAATTCTGAAAATATTTTATATAATTTTGCTTTTTCTTCAGGATCTCCTTTGTTTATCTTATAATATTCCTCTTTTATAATTTTTATTCCATTATTTATTATACCAAGAGCTATCTCATTATTATCTAGAAAAATTACAAAGATATTTTCTTTTTTTCTAGAAGATTTTTCCAATATTTTTTCTTCATATTTTTTTATTTCCTCCTTTTTATATAATGTAAATTCTGTAGATATTCTTATATCAAATGTATGATAATGTCCAATAGAATCTTTATCACTTGAATCAATTATTTTTCCAGAAATCCTTAATGAATCTTTATATTCAGAAAATTTTATACTCTCAACTTCTATTTTTATTTTTATTTTCTTCTTTTCTTTTTCATTTTCAAATTTTAATGTTCTATAATCCTTTCCTTCTATAATATCTCCTAAATTAACTATTTTATATAAATACAAAAAGTCTACTTCATCTTCTATCTTAATTTTTATTGTCTTCTTATCTATTATTTCATATTTCATATTAGTAAGAATATTAAAGAAAGAAATATTGGAGGAACAAAAGGTGCTCCTTCCTTTACTTTTACTTTTATATCATTATATTCTCCCAATTTCCTTAATAGATTAACTTCTTCTTTTGAAAGACCAAACCTTCCAATAAATAGTTTATTTTGAAATATACGAGAAAATATAATAATAAATTGCATAGAATAATAAAATAAAACTTCATTTAAAAAATAAAATATTAGTGGCAAAATTGCAATTATTAAGATAACAAGAGNATTTATTAATTTATTATTTTTCTTAAATTTTAATATATATTTATTCCCATTTTCATAAATATCGAAANNNTTACTTAATATTTCTTTATCTTCTTCCTTTATACTATTAATTTCTATTCTATCTTCTTTCCAATCCCCTTCAACCAATTCATTTACATTTCTTATAAATGTTAATTTTTCATCTAAATCCTTTGATATATATCTAAATAGAAAATATGGGATATATATTAAAATTAAAGAAATTAATAGATAATAAATATCAAAATACAAAAAGAAAAGATTGATAAAAAATATAGAAACTATATTAGGATAATATTAAAAATATAAACATAATACTTTTTTCTATTTTCTTTATATACTTTAATAGCT
>NZ_OV100765.1:368575-377972 GCF_920984865.1 Candidatus Nanopusillus massiliensis
GAACAAAACTAGATAAAATAAAAATAATAATATATTATATAGAGGAAAGAAAGATAATAGAAAGAATATTGAAAAGAAAATAAATAGATCTCCAATNNNTATCAATATAAATAAATACAATAATATAAAAAATAGAAGAATAAAATATGAAAATATAAAATTCACTGGATAAATATTTTTAACAATTAAATATGAGAAATAGAATATATTAAATATCAATAAAATATATATTATTATATCATCTACAGANTTATATTTTATATCCTGATATGATGAATATGCCAATATTATTATATCAAATATCAATAAAGGAAGCATCTCATTCATATAAAAAATAAAAAATACAATTCTTATAAATAATTATTATGATGATGTGGACACAATCTGATTAATGATGAAAGGAGTAGCTACTGATTTTTAAATTCCTATATAGTTATTATTTATTATGNCATTAATAATACCATCACCAGAATATGCTAAAAGAAGGAAAATATTACAAGTTGATAATAAAATTAAAAAATTGGAAAAAGAAAGAAGTGGAAAAATAACTTTAGTATTAAAAAAAGAAATAGACCTCAATAATATTGATGAATCATTAAAATTTATATCAATGTTAAAAGAATTGGAAGGGAGAAATTTCTTTGATGAATTATATATTGTTAAATCTGACAAAGTATATGATTATTTAGATATACAAAAAGAATTAGATCAAAAAAATATAGAAAAGAAGAAACTGATAAAATTGTATGATATAGTAAGTAGACTTAAAGTATAATAATAAATAAAATTAAAAAAATCAGATTAGTATTTGTATTCGTTTTCTTCTTTTATATTTTTAGATAATAGTAATCTCTTTATATTTTCTATATCATTTTCTAATATTTTTATTTTCTCTATTTCATTTATTATATATTCAAAATTAGATAAATCAATGAAATTCTCTATTTTCTTTATTTTATTCATTAAATTTTCATAATCTGATAATACAGATTCTAANATATCTTTAGAATCATATAATTCTGTTTTTACCTTTCTTATTTCCTCCCTAATATTATTTAGGCTTTCTTCCAATTTATTATATTTTTCATTAATTTCTTCTATTTTATTCCATTTCGTTTATTTTAGATCTCAAATCTGTAAACCAAATTAGTTGTATATTCCTCAAATACATGCATATATACTATTTAATCTATTTTCAAAGTTTATATATTTGTTATATAATTCTTCATAAGCTTTAAATTGTTTTACATTTTTAATATNNTCATTTGTTAATTGTAATAAGTAATTCATATTACTTATTTTATTATTAATTTCAGAATATTTTTCTTCATATTTCTTTTCTATCTCTTCCAATTTACATATTAACATTATATAGATCTTTTTCCCTTATTTCATTTATCATTTCAGATATTTTATTATATTGCAATAGATCTTTAGATAAATTATCTATTGTTTTGGATACTAAATTTGCCAAATTATCAACTTTTGCTTTTAGATCATTAAAATCATTAATACTTGTTTGAGTATTCTAATTTATTTAATCTATCTATTAATCTTCTAATTTATTCCTTAATTCTTTTATATTATTTATAACATCCTCATATTGTGTTATTTTATTACTTAGAGAATTTATATCAAGTTCTAATTTATTTATTTTTGATTTTATATTTACTATAGTAGAATAATCAACAAAGTTTTTCTGATTATTTTCTAATACATCTACTTTTATTTTCAAATCATTTAAATATCTTATTTTATCCAATAAATCTTCATTTAATATTTCTTTATAATTATCAAATACTTTTTCTACATTTTCTAATTCTTCTTTCAAGGCTTTTAATTGATTATTAAATTCTTCTCTATTTACAAAATTATTCAAGCTTCTTTTTATTTCTGATATTCTATTATTAAAATTTTTTACATATGAAAAAAATTCATCAATATATATTTTCATCTTTATTTAAATCCATAGAACTAATTATGTATAATAAATTTTATTAAACTTCACTATATATTTTTTAATAATTCTTTTCTTATATCATCAATTTCTTTCTTTATCATATCATATTTCAATTCTAATATTATATAATCTTTTTTTAATATCATCTATATCTTTAAATTTTAACATTATTTCCATATAAAAGCATTTTTAATTCTTTCAATAATTCTATTATATTCATTATCTTTATCAAATACATTTTTTAATTTCATATATTTCTCATAAATTTCATCTTTTATTTTTTTATTTTTTTCTAATTCTTCTTTTAAATCCTTAATCTTATTTTCTAAATCTTCTATGATTTTTTCATATTCATTTATTTCATCCATTTTTAAAAAATGATAATATATCTTTTTGAGCTTTTCCTATATTTTCCATGGATATATTTAATGCTTTTAATATAGGTTCTTTGGCTGGTAAAACCTGTTTATATATATAATATTCTGGATCATATTCATTATCTTTAACCTCATCTAANACTCTAACTTTATCAGAAATTTTTTCACCACCTTATACTATAATATATTCAACTATAAATCCCCTTCTAACATCATAACCTTTTTCTTTATATTTTTTTGCTGCTATAATATGTGGAGTTGTAACCTCCATATTCTGATAAATCTTTTCTTAATTGTTCCCTTAAATATAAATTTCTCTTTAGGATAAACATGATTTCTTATATTTTTAATAACTTCTGACATGATAATCATTATTTCTCTTATTTTTCCTTCTAGTGCTATTCTAATTACATTTTCTTGAACTTCCCCAGCAATTTCTGACCAATCTCTTCTAACAACTTCAGAACCTCTTAATTTAATATTTTTATTTTCAGATAATAATAGCATATTTTTTTCTAGCACCACCCTCTCCAGACTATTTTCTACAAATATCCCAGATATATAATAATCTTCAAATTCCATTTCCAATGGTTTTGGCAAAATATTATTTATTTTATTTAATAAATTTAGAGCATTTTCTTTATTATCTACAATAACAAATATAGAATCTGTATCTACATATAATATTTTATATCCACTTTTTTCAATAAAATCTTTTACTTCTAATATATGTTTTCTACCTAAAGCAGTTACTGCAGCCGCAAATTCATAACCAAATACCATCTAGAATTTGGAAAACCCAAAAAACCATATGTGGAATTTATTATATATTTTAATGCTGTCTGTCTACNATCAATTATTTTATATTCCTCAGAATTTTTATCTAAACTTTTTAAAGCTTTCTTTAAATTTGCTCTTTCTTCAAATACTTTTTCTAGATACTGCAGATATAAATCCTTTTTTCTTTTTACAGAACCATACTTCAGATTTTCCTAAACGTGTTTCAATAGTTATTTTATCTTTCATGCATTCTTCATGCTCACATTTCAATGTTGTGGAGAAATATTATATCTAATTATTATTGAAGGATATAGAGATCTGAAATCAAAAACAGCAATATTTTTATATAAACCAGGTTTTGGTTCCAATACAATAGCACCAGTATGTGATAGCCTTTTTCTTTTATCTACTTCTTCAGGATCTGGTCTATTTGGAATTATTTCATTAAATTCTTTTGCCCTTTTTATTAGATAATTTTCTACAACCATTCCATATGTACTTCCCGATAATTCATATAATGTAATTCCAACCAATCTTGCTAATTCTAATAAATTCCTTCAAAATGTTTATATAATTTATAAGTTAATTCCACATCTTTTCTATTATATTTTATTATATAACTGAAATCTTTTTTATTATAAATTATATCTGACATTTTATCTAAATCCATATCTAACTTTTCCTTCTCCTAGTATTTCCATAGCAACTTCATCATAAAGAATATGTTTCAGAATTTAATTGCGGTGCAAATATTGTTGTAACAATATCATATAAATCAACATTGTGTGTTCGAACTACCCTATATTTTTTATCTTCTTCTCTTTTTTTAGTATATACTATTCCTTTTCCATCCCATCCAAAATCAAAATTAAATCCTAATCTTTTTGCTTTCTCATATAAAAAGTATAAATCAAAATTATTTGAATCATATCCAACAATTACATCTGGATCCAAACTTTTAATTATATCATTAAATTTTTTCAATAATTCTAATTCACTATTTACTTTTATTCCTTCATTTGATTCCCCTCCCCAATATATTGAATAATATTTTTCTCCATCATATATTGAAATAATGTAAATATATGCTTTTTCTGGTGATATTATAGATTTATTAGAAGCTGTTTCTATATCAAAAATAGAACTTTTAATTTATATTTATTTTCAACCATCCCGTTATTTTTCTTTAATTTGTAATAATCTATATTATCTCCTTTTTTTATTAATTCCAATTCCAAATCATATGTATATAATGGATATATATCATTATCTATTTGAAACTTTTTTATTATACTTATATCACCTTCTTTTTTTCCAATTATTTTTCCTTCTTCCTTCAGATTTATCAGCAAAATTTTTTATTTTCATCATAATCATCCTGACTTAAATAAACTTTTATTACAGTATATTCCTTTCCTATAAAATTTTTCTTTAGAATTTCAAAATTTTTCACATATTTTTCATCTTTCAATTTATTTTTTATTTCTTCTAAATATTTTTCATCTTTTAATATGTAAATATACATAAAATGGTTNNNNATACTCTATTCTTACCTTCTTTCCATTTTCATCCCTTCCATAAATATAAACTTTTTCATTTATCATGATCAAAATCTAATACAAATACTTTCATAAAAAATTATTGTAAAATATTAATTAAAGTTTAACCTTTTATAACTGCTATTGGTCTTAATCTTACAACAAAGTTAGATATACCTAATTCGTCAGTTGCTTTTACAACTTCATCAACATTTTTATAAACTTCAGGTACTTCTTCAACTACACCTTCTTTTGTTGTAGATTTTACATAGATTCCTCTTTCTTCTAAATTTTTAATTATTTCATTATAATTACAATGATCTTCTAGCAGCAGCTCTTGACATATTTCTTCCAGCACCATGTGCAGAAGATCCAAATGATAACTCCATAGATTTTTCAGATCCTATTAATACATATGATGCTGTTCCCATTGAACCTGGAATTAATACTGGTTGTCCAATTTTTCTATAATCTTCAACCAATTCTTCTGAACCTGATGGAAATGCTCTAGTAGCACCCTTTCTATGAACAATCAATTTTTTCTTTTTACCATCAACTTTATGTTCTTCAATTTTTGCAATATTATGAGCTACATCATATATAACATTTAATCCAACATCTTCTGCTGGATGATTATATATCTTATGGATATGACTTTCTAATAAAATATGTTATTATTTGTCTATTATTCCATGCAAAATTTACTGCAGCACTCATTGACTTCCAATAATTATTTCAATCATCAGATTGAAATGGTAAATATACTAATTCTTTATCCGGTAATTTATTTATTTCTTCTCTATATTTTTTCAATCCTAGATCTATATAATCTGATGCAATTTGATGTCCAAAACCTCTAGAACCTGGATGAATTAATACCGTTACTTGTCCTTCTTCATATATTCCCAATTTATTCGCTATATCTTTTATCAGAATATCTTATCAACTACCTGTATTTCAATGAAATGGTTACCAGATCCTATAGTTCCTAATTGATCTATTCCTCTTCTAATTGGTAAATCTGATACATGCTCTATTGAAGCATCTTTTAATTTTTCATAAGATTCTACATGTTCCAAATCCTCTTTCCATGCATAACCTTCTCTATAACTCCATTCTAAACCTTCTTCTACAGCATCCTTAAATTGCTCCTGGAGATAAAACAATCTTTCCAGTTTCTCCAACTCCGGCAGGTACATTTCTAAATATTTCATTTACAATTTCTTTTAATTTTGGTTTTATCTCTTCATATTTTAAATTTGTTCTTAACAATCTTACACCACAATTTTATCATATCCTATCCCACCTGGAGAAATTATTCCTTCATTTATATCAAATGCAGCAACTCCTCCAACTGGAAATCCATGAGCCTTCATGCCCATCCGGCATTATAATAGAATATTTTTGTATTCCAGGTAAACTAGCAACATTCTTTCCTTGTATTAATGTTTTATCCTCTTTCATCTTTTCTATTAACTTATCATTTGCATATACTCTAACTGGAACATTCATTCCATTTTCTTTAGGTATTTCATATATATTTTCAGATATTTTTCTTAACTTTATATCCATAAAATATTATTTATTATAATTCTTTAAAACATAATTTAAGAAAAGGAAGGAAATTCCTAAAATAATAAATGATAAAAACAAACCATATTGAACAGAAATATAATAAAGTAACAAAGATCCTATTGCACCACCCAAATTTCTAAATAAATATATATTTCCAAATTTTTGTAGATAATTTAATATTATATAATTATCAAAGAAATATTGAAACATTGTCCATGAAAATGCAGCTAATATAAATAATACTGTTAGTATTATACCATTATATATTTTTGATAAAGAAAATATTAAAGACAATAATATTATTATTCCTATAAAAAATCTAGAAAATATTCCAATTTTTATATTTCTAAAATTAATTTCCCTTTTATATATTTTATATAATATCAAGTATACAATCCATTTATAAATAATAAAAATGGAAAAATTGTAGATAAAGAAAATACATTTACGAGAATAAACTAAAGATGCCCAAACTAATGAAAATCCAATCAAAACAAATAGATTATATAATTCTAAATAGTCATATTCCTTAACTTTTTTATATTTAATGGAAATACCAAACCTTCAAATATAGAATAAAGAGTTCCAAATTTATCTATATTATTTTCTGCAATTGAAAACATTTTATCAATTCTTTTCAATAAATTGTAATTCATATGCGGATGAAAATAAAAATAAATATAATTTCCTATATATAATAATTATCGTAGATAATAGCAATAAAATAAAAACTATATATATGCTATAAATCAGGGAAAGAAAAATAAGAGAAATTTGAGGTATTATTTCTCCAAAAGTCCAATAAATATTAAAATAGAAATTTAAGCCTACATCTCTATAATATAGTAAAAATGAAAAATATGTAGATGATGTTGTAATATTAAACAAGAAGAATGATAATATTAGTAAATAAATATTTGGAAAACTAATAGTAGAGAAGAAGCAGAGGGCCCTATTACACCAATCATTGCAATATTAATATAATTTTTCTCATTTATTCTAATATTTCCAAATATTGCTGAACTTATTATTGATCCTTATAAGATATAGAAATTAAAGAATAATATATATTAGATGGGAAATTAAAATAAAATGGGTAAACAAAGAATAAACTATTTAATATTCCCCCAACTAGATTATTACTAATTAAAATAATTTTTTCTTTATAATTCATTTTATTATATCTCTAAATTTTTCTTTTAATATATCTGCCAAAGCTATGCCTATAGCAATTGAAATTGAAATAACTATTCCACCAAAAAACATTGTAACATATAGAGAAGAACTGGAGATAAAAGATTTAGATAGCTATTTGGTAATCCAATACAAAAAATAAAACAATAAATCTTATTAAGCCTAATATAAAGTTTGCATATCTAAAATTTTGGATTAATGGATATAAAAAAGATCTCAATATAAATTCCATCATTGCAGATGAAATTATTATTACAACAATTATTATCAATAGACTGTTTAATATATTAAAAACTAGGAATCCTATATTTCTAACATATGGAACTATGTAAAATGAAAATCCAATAAAATAAAAGTATATAAAGAACTTAACTATATTTACTAGTAGATCTGTAAGAGAATATGCTGTCATTATTTGTTTATCATGTAGCCATTTATCTAGACCAAGAATTTTTTTTAGTATTATCTTAAGTATTAATGCTGTAAGTTTTCCTATAAAATATCCAATTATAATAATAGAGACAGAAATTATTATTATTTTTAATATATTATAGTTAAATATCTGAAATATAAGATTGATAATACTTTCCTCCAAATATTATCTAAAAAAATGATAATTTATAAATACATAGTCCTCCTAAAATTAACATAACTTTCAAAAATTAAAAGTAGCCCCGCGGGGATTCGAACCCCGGTCTCAGGGACCAAAACCCTGAATCCTAGACCACTAGACGACGGGGCTATATAGAACATCATATTCTTTAAATTTAATAATATTTTTATTAAACAATTTTATATGAATGATACTGATATGCTTAATTTTTTTAAATTAAGAGACAATCCCTTTAAACTAGAGGTAATTTTAGAAACTTTTGTTGGATATAATTGAGAAAGAACAAAACTATTAAATTCAATAAATAATAAAGAAAAAATTGTTGGGTTTCTGGTCCTACTGGAGCAGGAAAAACAACATTATTATTATGGATATATAATAATCTTAAAACAAAGAATAAAATATATATTTATTGGCCTTTTGAAAAAAGAGAAGAATTTGAAAAATATTTTATTGATACATAATNATTTTTTGAAAGATTAATATACAAATTTAAGAAATTTAATATAGTAGAATATTTAAATAAGAAAAATTTAAAAATATTTTTGAAGAAGCTTCACCTTTTGTGATGACAATATTTTAGAATGGATAAAAGTTATGTCAGATCAAACAAATTGCACATTTATATTAGCAGGTTTACCGGAGTTTGAAGAAAGAATAAAAAAAGAACATAGAACATTATATGAAAGAATTATCACAAAAATATATTTAAAATCTCTTGATCCTAAAACCGGTAAATTATTAATTAAAAAAAGATTAGAGCTTGCAGGTAATGCTAATCTATTTACAGAAGAAGACAATAGAAGAAATATATAATTTATTTGAGGATTACCAAGAGAAATATTAAAATATTCATACGAAGCACCATTAATTGCATATAGAGAAAGAAAAAAGATTATTGATAGAGATATTGTAAAAAAAATATATGAAGCAAAGAAACCTCCAACAGATTTATTAAAATTAACAGAAAAACAAAGATATATAGTAGAATCAATAACAAAATATGGTCCAAAAACAGATATTGAGTTATTAAAATTATTTAAGGAAAGATATTGCTGATACAACATTTCGTGAAATAGCAAATATATTAAAAAGAATGACAGACAAGTAAAATATTAATTAGNACTAAAGTAAAAGGTAAATNCGTATATGATGTTGTACCTGCAATAAAAGATGATTTCAAAAGAGAAATAAATAAATGAAATGTAGTTTTTGTAATAATAATGCAATATACAGAGATATTGATGGAAATTATTATTGCAAAGACCATTTTATAAAATATTTTGAAGAAAAAACAATAAATACAATTGAAAAATATAAATTGATAAAACCTGGAGAAATACTTGGTGTTGGGGTCTCT
>NZ_OV100765.1:377977-398040 GCF_920984865.1 Candidatus Nanopusillus massiliensis
AAAAGATTCAAATGCATTATTATTTTTCTTAAATAAATATAAAGAATATTTTGATATTGAAGTTTTTGGAATTCATATTGATGAAGGAATAAAAGGATATAGAGATAAAGATACAGAAAAATTATTAGAAATTTCAAAAAAATATAATTTAAATGTAAAAATATATAGATTCACTGAATATTTTACTATTAGTTTTGATGAAGTTGTAAAAATATCAAAAGAATATAAAGCATATACAATCTGTGGTGTATGGAGAAGATGGTTAATGTGGAAAGCAGCAAAAGATTTAAATTTAGATAAATTTGCGACTGCACATAATTTACATGACGAAGTTCAAACAATTCNNNTGAATATTTTTGAAGGAAATTTAAAAGATCATTAAAAAAAGGACCATATGTAGAAATAGTTGAAGAAGATTTTATTCCTAGAATTAAACCATTTAATTTCAATACAGAAAAAGAAAATATGTTATATTCAGTATATAAATAATTTGAACCACCATTTGGAGAATGTCCTTTTATTGTTGGTGAATTTAGAGATATATTAGATCAAAGTTATATAAGTTAGAAGATGAATATCCAGGATTTCATAGAAATTTCTTAAGAAATATTTTAGAAATAATATATAAAGAAAACTGATTATAAAAAGGAAAATATCATAAAATTAAGAAAATGGAAAATTTGCGGATATCCAACTACTAGAGAAATATGCAGAGCATGCGAAATAAAATTAAAAATAAGTAATGTTAAAAATACTTAATTCTTTTGTATCTATAAGAATTACAAATCCTTCTTAAATGAAAAATATTTAATTATAGAACATACAAAGACTAATTTTAAGAAAATAGATAAATTACATCAAAAACAATAGAATTATACTTAAGAAGTCATAGTAATTAGTTTTTAAATTTTTCTATAATTCAAAAAAATATGAATAATATAGATATAACAAAAGAATTTCTATACACGCTGTTATTGTTATTTTCTATAGAAACATTCTTAGACCTATTATCATTTATTACATATCCATCAATTTTGCCAAATTATATTAATATTTCCATCGATATTTTCTTATTTATAATTCTTTTATTATCTATATTTTCAATTTATTTAATAAAAAAAGATAATTTATACAGTTATATAATTACATTGTTTATATCAATATTGATTTTATTTTCTTCTTTTACATTAAATTATAATAATATAATAGATATAGCAGTAAGAAATGTAGCATCTAATTATGGTATATATCCAAACCCAATAATATTGTTCTTTGGTATTTCAATATTTTTAATAAGTATAAGAAAAATAATTCAATTAAGAAAAACTAAAATTTCTTCAATATTAGCAATTATCTCAATTTGGTGAAATGTCCTAAAAATACCTGTCTTCAACAGGCTCTTTCCAATCCTAATTCATCTAAAGCTTCTGGCATTGTTTTACCTTCATTTAATAATTTAATATATCTTTCATATAAATGTCCAATTGGTTTTCCGCATGTAAAACATCTAATAGGTATTATCATAGTATTAGAATTTTAAACTATGTGTTTAAATCTTGAATTTGCAACTATTTGAATTACATCTCTATGTTTTAATACATAATCTTTTCCTAGAAAGTTCCTTGTCCTAACATCTATAGCTCTTACAAAATTCTTTGCCAAATCAGAGTGTATTTTATTTGCAAAATCTATTACAGTACTTCCAGGAGGCATTAAAAAACAATCTGGTAATATTCTTCCTTCCTTATCTGCTAAAGAATCTACTCCTCCAGGAAATACCGCTACATATTTTAAAACATCAAATACAGTTATATCTAAAATATTTTGAACACCAGTACTTCCAAATTCTTTAAATACATAATTTTCAATAAATTCCAAAGCTTTCTTTTCTTTATCATATCAAATCTTCCTCAATTTCAAAATAACTTTCTCCAAGGTCTATAAAATATTTTTCCTTGTTTATCCAATTCTTTTAATATTAATTCTGCATAACCAGATGTAGGTATTATAACTTTATCCGGATATTCTTTCTTTAATATTTCAAGGTTTTTCTTTGCAATATCTATATTTATATTCTACTCTATTTGCTGCAATAATAATTGGTTTTGATATTTTTCTAATTTCAGACGCATGTTCAAATAATTTTGTATCATCATTTATTATATCATAATCCTCTTGATAATTTTCAATTCATTAAATGCTTTTGATACATGCTCTTCTTTTACATTTAATCCAGAAATTAATTTTGCCATTTCCTTATCTAATTCTAAATGTTCATTCTTTATTTTTCTTATATTTTTTTCTAAATTTTTCTTTATTACATCATAAAACCACCAATCTATTTCTTCTTCATACTCATTTTACATCTTTTATTGGAGCAGAATTTCCAGGACCAATATATTGTCCTTCTTCATTTGTTGACACCTGAAATATCTATTACATGTATCTATCCATCTGCCTGTCTTACCTCNTCTAAAAATTTATTAGCTAACCCTCTACCTTCATGTGCACCAGGAACTAATCCTGCTTATCTAATATCTCTATTGGAACAAATCTATATTTTCCCTTTATAAAACCATATCTCGGATTTGATTTAACATTAAATTCTGTTCCGATATCTTCTACTCTAACATATCCATAACCTTTATTTGGTTCTATCGTTGTCAAATGGATAATTTGCAATTGCAACATCTTGTAATGTTATTGCTTTAAAAAGAGTAGATTTTCCAACATTTGGTTTTCCAGTAATACCTATTTGCATTATAATTTAATTATAAATATATTTAAAAATTAGAAAATTTTTTGATAAATAGCGGGGGGAGGATTTGAACCTCCGACCTGGGTGTTATGAGCCCCCCGGGCACTCCTAGCTGCCCTACCCCGCTATATTAAATAAATAATTATCAAAAAATATAAAAAAGATTACTGTTTCATTAACAAGTACAATTTCTATACTTGATATCCTTCTCTTTTTACCACTTGTGATCTACCTGCCTTTCCTCAGAATCTATATTTATACTTTTTATATCAACCTGTCCTGCCATAAATTTCTTCCTTATTACTTCTGCTACATCTACTGCTCTAGCTATGTATCTTCCTCTTGCCTTAATTACAACCTCCTTTGCATCCTGGCTTGTAAATTGCATTGCTACCGCTGTTACATAGTTCATAAATGGCTTATTTCCTATATATATTATTGTTTGCTCTGCCATCATGAGCTTTGTAATTTTTTAATTTCGTCTTGTTATAGTATCCAGCTAACATATTTCTTAATCTCTTTGATGGAACTTCAGCTACAACTTCTAATATTTTTACATTTTTATTATAATCTGCAGTAAATACAATTTGCATATTTTTCATAATATTTTATTAGCCTCCCTTCTAAATTTACCATGAAGTATTCTAACCATTTTTTTATTATAAAAATTAAATTTATAAAAAGATAGCAAACTATAATAAAATGAAAGCTGGAAAACAACCTCCAGAAGATATAAATGTATTCATAGAAATACCAAAGGGTAGCAATATAAAATATGAATTCGATGAAGAAGAGAAAGTAAAAAAAGTAGATAGAATATTATATACGCAATGTTTTATCCATTTAATTATGGATTTATACCAGAAACTTTAGAAGAAGATGGAGATCCATTATATGCTTTAGTTATTACATATGAATCATTTGTTCCTGGAGTATTAATAAGAGCAAGACCAATTGGTGTATTAATAACAGAAGATGAAAATGGAATTGATAGAAAAATAATTGCAGTACCACATGAAAAAATATATCCAAGATTTTCAAATATAAAGGATATAAAAGATTTACCAGAAGCAATATTAAATCAAATAAAGCATTTCTATGAACAATAAAAAGAAACAACCTGGAAAATTTGTAAAAGCTAAAGAATTTAAAGGAATTACAGAAGCATTAAAGATAATTAATGAAGCAATAGATAGGTTTAAAAATAAGAAATAGTAAATATTTTTTTAGTAAAGAAGCATTACGCTTCTGAAAAAATGATGAAACTATGTTTTTCTGATGATAATTAAAAAGAGTTTTGAAGAACATTTTAAAGAATTATTAGGAGATAAATATGAATTGTTTTTAGAATGGTCCTTTAAATTATTAAAGAAATCTATAAGAATTAATACAATAAAAGTAAAGGATAATATAAATTTTGAAAACTTAAAAGAAATATTATTATCAAAACAGGAACATTGAAGAGAAAAAGAATTAAAAGAAATATCTGAAAAAATTGATAATTTATATAATTTAAAACAAAATCCTTTTAATTTAAATATAAATGCAAAAGAAATATTATCAAGAATAAAAGAATATGGATGGGAAATTGAAAGAATACCTTTTTATAAATATGGATTTTGGATAAAGGGAGAAAGAAGAGATATTGGAAATACTGTAGAATTTCAATTGGGATATTATTATCACAGCAAGAAGCTGCATCAATGATACCACCCTTAGCATTAGATTTAAAAAAAGATGATTTGGTTTTAGATATAGCAGCTGCACCTGGTTCTAAAACAACACAAATTGCAATGCATATGGAAAATGAAGGATTAATAATTGCAAATGATATATCAATTGATAGAATTAAAGCATTAAGTCAGAATTTACAAAAAATGGGTATAATAAATACAATTATAACAATGATGGATGGGAGAAAATTATATAAATTAAATTTAAAATTTGATAAAATTTTATTAGACGCTCCATGTTCTGGAACTGGTGCAATAAGGAAATCATATAAAACATTAAAAATATGGAATGCAAAATACGATAAATAGATTAGCAAATTTACAAAAGAAATTATTATTAACTGCCTTTGATTTATTAAAACATAATGATATTTTAGTTTAATCTACATGCTCTGTTGAACCATTAGAAAATGAGTTTGTAATAGATTATCTATTATCTAAAAGAGAAAATGCTAAAATTGAAAAAATAGAAATACCAAATTTAAAGAAATCTCAAATAATTTCTGAATATAATGGATATAAATTAAAACATGAAGAAGAAATAAAAAATACAATAAGATTATGGCCTTGGGAATTGATACAGAAGGTTTTTATATTGCAAAGATAAGAAAAATATAATTTTAAATGCGCCCGAAGGGATTCGAACCCCCGATCTCCAGGACCGAAGCCCGGAATGTTGTCCTGGCTACACTACGGGGCCTTCATTATATATTATTTTTTGATATGAATTAAAATATTCATCAAAGTATTGATCATAATGTATAATTTATATTATATTTCTTTGCTATTTTATTATAGTATATCTACCAATCTTTTTGGATAATTTTTATCAGGAATTGAATTTGTTAATTTATGATCTTCAAATATCTTAGAAAATGTTTTTTCTCTTTTTACATTTAATTCAGTATTTTCTTCATTATCTACATTATTTGCTTCAGATGTTGATTCAAATTTTCCAAAATTAAATCCTGAAAATTCAATTGGATTCATCGTATTCATTAAATAATCTGAAAAATATTTATCATAGATAAAATTTGGTAAAAATAATCCCAAAGAAATATATGGATTAAATACTGTAGAGTTTTTATTATTAAATGGTATATAAACTGATATATCATTTAGATCAAATAAATTAGAAACATATCTTATATCTTTTCCTAATAATGATAATTCTCCATATGCATCTTTTTCTATTAAATATTTTGCAATATTATAAATTTACTTCTGAAGATTTATCTAAATTATTAAAATCAAATAATGATTTATTTAAATCTTTAATTGATACTTTTCCAATATATATTCCTTCTAAAATTGTTCCTAAAATATATCCTAAATATAATGTATCTAAACCATATCCATTTGATAAATCAATTAGATCCCTTATATATTCTTCATTTAATATTCCTAAAAATGGTCCTAAAATATTGAAGGGTTCATATGGATATTCTTTCTTTAAATTATTAACTAAAGGACACAATATAATCATCAAATATCTTTTTATTTTCTTCTTCAGATAAATATATGTTCTTATAATTTAAAATAGGGATCCTATCCGATATAGATTGATAAAAATCTTTTATTGATTCTTTTTCTTCTTCTATTAATTCTATATCTAATCTTTTATTTTCAATTTTATTATCTCCTCCAATTGATAAACCTGATATATTCATGGTATCTATATAATACTGATCCAATTCCACCCTTTGTAACTTTTATTTTATTATTTTCAAATATAATTAACATTGCATATATTGTAAATTTTGATCCCAATCCATTTAACAAAATAATAAAATCTTTTCCACCATATATATCTTTCAAGTATTATATAATTCTTCTTTTCTTTTATATATAACTTCTGATATATCATTTTCTAAAAATATAACATTATCATTTTCTATAATTAAAAAATATTTTTTATCTAATTTTGCATATAGAACTATTATATCATTACCTGTTAATTTAATATATTTACCAAAAGAAGATAAATTAATATCTACAGAACCTGTTATTGGAGNTCAATAAATAATTAATGAATTTATATTATCTTTATTTTTTTGATGCCCANCGGAAAATATTGTTAAATTATTTTCAAATAGACCTTTTTCATATGTCTTATAATCAAAATGCAAATTANTTGAATGATCCAATGTTTTTGAATCAGTTACATAATTTTTTGATTCTTTTTTATATAAATCTAAAAACAATACTCTAATCATATAAAATAAATAATTCTTTAAACTATATTAAATTATGGACCCGTGCCCGAGAGGCCAAAGGGGATCGGTTCAGGTCCGATTGGAGAGATCCTTCCGGGGTTCGAATCCCCGCGGGTCCATATTATAAAAACAAATTTAATCTAATTACTATTTATTTAATTTGCTTTCCTTTAATTTATTTAAAAATTCTGCAAATTTTTTAGCAGATTTCTTCTAATAATCCTTCTTCATTATTTATTACTTCTACTATTGTACCATATTCAAACATAAACATTGTAGTAAAATATATTGTTAGATTTTGTTGAATTTCAATTCTTTTTAAATTTTCTATATCTCTTCCCCTTATTTGAATATCTTTTAATCTTCTAACAAAAATTTTATCTGGATCAGAAACTAATACTGCAATACCATCAGGTCTTAAAATTTCTGCATACTCTCTTAGCATACCTGGAATATATCCTTCATATGATTCTATTACTAAATGAGTATCTAAAATTATATCACTTTCCTTTTCCATTTCCTTTATTCTCTTAATTGCTTCCTTTTGTATTTCTTTTTGTTGTTCAAATGTTAATTTCTTTCTTATTTCATCTCTATTATTTATATTATACTTCTCTTTTGCTAATTCAAACATTATATCTCCAGTACTTACAACTTTAAATTCATATTTTAAGTATTTTTTAGCTTAAATGTATATTACCGAAGTTTTTCCAAACCAGGTACTCCAACAGACAATACATAATAAAATAAATAAATACTATGAAAAATAAAAGATTTATTGAAAAGATAATTTTTATAACAATCTAAAATAATTTTCAATATTTTGAATTATAAAAATATAATTTTAAATGCGGCGGAGGGGATTTGAACCCCTGGCGGATCTTATCCAATCGGACCTCAACCGATCCCCTTTGGCCTCTCGGGCACCGCCGCGTATTTTATTTTATATTTTCCAAAATTTTAAAATATAAGAGATAATATTCATGAAACAAATAAATTAACAACACTGTAAATTTTCTTTATTATTTTTTGAAATCTTTAGTTTTTTAATATCTTTTCTTTTATTACAATCCTAATAAAAATATTAAATTAACTAAAACAAAATATCACTAACAATTAATAGAATTTCTCCAAATTCAAATATATTTAATCTAAATATTGGAGCAAGAGATGCAACTAAAATTGCAAAAGAACCTGTACTACATCCAACTAAACATGCTTGAAATCCGGCAAAACCAAATATTGCAGAAATAAATGATAAAATATTTCCTGCGTAAAATTTCCTATAATTAATTATCATAAAAGATATTAAAGCAAAATTTAAAGAAAATAAAATTACATATGAACATGCAAGGATTTTTATGATAAATTGAAGCTAATAACAAACCCAAAAATATTGATTTAATATAAAAATAACCAATAAAAAAAAATATTATAATTAAAATAATTCCAATTTTACTTTTTATCATATCTTTAAAAATGTTATTCATTTTTATAATATTCAAAATATCTTTTTAAATATTTTTTCTAATTATTTGAAATGAATGACAATCGGTGTAATTTATATATATAATACATTAACAAAGAAAAAGGAAATATTTGAACCAATAGAATATCCTTTTGTAAAAATATATCATTGTGGAATAAATCAATATGATACATCACATATCAGGTCATTTAAGGTCAGAAATTTCTTTAGATATTATAAGAAGAATATTCAGATATTTTGGATATATAGATATAGCACATTAGCAATTTTACAGATATAGATGATAAAATAATAAAAAGAGCAAGAGAACTAAATTTATTAAATGATTGGCAGAAAATACCTGAAGAATATATAAAATATCATTTAGAACAAGTAAAAAGATTAAATAATTTACCATTTTATATAAATCCAAGAGTTACAGCACATATTAATGATATTGTAGACTTTATAAAGGATTTAATAAATAAAGGATATGCATATAGAGGAAAATATAGTATATATTATGATATAGATAAATATCCATATTATGGACAACTATCAGGAACAAAAAAAGAACAATGGGAACAAGAAACAGAATTTTTAGAAGATAAAAGACATACATATGATTTTGCATTATGGAAATTTAAAAAAGAAGATGAACCATACTTGGAATACAGAAATAGGAGAAGGAAGACCTGGTTGGCATATTGAATGTTCTGCTATGTCAAGAAAATATTTAGGAGATAGATTTGATATACATGGAGGAGGTTTAGATTTAATATTCCCTCATCATGAAAATGAAATTGCACAATCAGAAGCTAGATTCAATAAACATCCATGGGTAAAATATTGGCTACATTTTTGGATTTATAAAAATTAGAGGAGAAAAAATGAGTAAAAGTTTAGGAAATATAATACCTGCAAAGGAATTTTTAGATAAATATGGAGAAGATATTACTAGATTTTATATTGGATCTTATCATTATAGAGAACCAATTGATATAAATGAAGAAAGTATAAATCAAGCAAAAGAAAATTATAGATATATGAAAGCAACAATTAAAACAATTGTAAATTGAAATAAATAGTTTAGATAGAACATTTTATTTAGATGATAATAAAATAAAAATATGGAAAGAATTATTAAATTATGAAAAAGAATTTATAAATAGTATAAAAGATGATTTTAATACAAGAGAGGCTACAAGAGTATTATTAGAAGCAACAAATTATATAAATAAGAATGTTATTGGATCCGAANCATTTACATTATACTTTACTTCATATAATTTCTATAATATTGCTTCAAGAATTTATGGATTATGGGAAGATATATTTTATGGAAGAGAAAGTAAAGAAAATCTAACAAATAATTTATTNAATATAATAATAGATATTAGAAATGAATTAAGAAAAAATAAAAATTATGAATTATCCGAAAAAACAAGAGAAGAACTTAGAAAAATTGGTATAGATTTATTAAGATCAAGGAAATAAAACAATATATAGATTTATATAAAAATTATCATTTTTTAACTTTTTTATTAAAAATAAGTGAATGGATGATATAATATATCCTGATCTATCAATAATAATATTGGGACATGTTGATCATGGAAAAACAACATTGGCAAAATCATTAACAGGTCAATGGTTATCAAAACATTCTGAAGAAATAAAAAGAGGAATTAACAATAAAATTGGGATATGCAGATTTTACAATATATAAATGTGAAGAACATGGTTATTTTACAGAAAAAATATGTCCAATATGCAATAAAGAAAATAAACCAGTAAGAAAAATATCTATTGTAGATGCACCTGGTCATGAAAGTTTATTGATGGTAATGTTAACTGGAGCTGCAATTGTTGATGCTGCTATATTAGGTATTGCTGCAAATGAAACAGTTCCACAAACAAAAACATTAGAACATCTTGTAGCATTTAAATATTTAGGAGATAAACCATTAATAATTGTACAAAATAAAATTGATCTTGTAACAAAGGAAGAGGCAATGAAAAATTATCAGGAAATATTAAATTTATTAGATAAATTAAATATTGATAAAAATAAAGTAAAAATAATTCCAATATCCGCAATAAATAATGTAAATATAAATTACTTATTAGAAGAATTATGCAAATATTCCAAAATCTGAAAAAGATGAAAACTCAGATCTAATATTTTTAATATCAAGATCATTTGACGTAAATAAACCAGGTACTGATATAGAAAAATTGATTGGAGGAGTTTTGGGAGGAAGTTTACTAAAGGTAAATTAAAATTAAATGATGAAATAGAAATAAGACCTGGATTGTTTATTAATAATAAGTGGATTCCTATAAAAACAAAAATAGTTTCATTAAAGCAAGGTAATCATAATGTAGAAGAAATATTACCGAGAGGAACTGCAGGAATTGGGACAAGTTTTGATCCTTCAGTTACAAAAGATGATACATTATCAGGACAAATTGCTGGATATTGACTATAAATTACCTCCACAATATGATGAAATAAAGGTAAAATATGAAATAATAAAAGAATTATTTAATGAAAATGAAAAAATTCAAAAAGGAGAAGCAATAATTGTAGGATTATATAATATAATTTCTGATGGAATTATAAAAAACATAGAAAAGGGAAATGTAATTACTATAAAGTTGAATAAACCAGTTTTAGGATATAAAGATGATAAAGTAATAATATTAAGAAATATTAATAAAAGATGGAAGATATTTGCAATTGGTAAATTATTATGAAATACAAAATATTAATTGATATCAAACATATTTTTTATTCCATTTTATGAGAATTTTGATATAATAAATGAATTAAAAGATTTTTTAATGAAAAATAATATTGAATACGAAGGATTTTATACATTAAGAAAAAATATTATTGAAATTGAAAATAAAATAAATAGCTCAAAATCTGAAAAATGGAAAAAAATATATAATTTAGTATTAGAATATATAAAAAAGAATAACATAAATATTATAGAAACAAAAGAAAATTATGAAAAAACAGATAGACCTAAAATAAGAAAACAGCATTATCTGATAAATTTATTGTATGTACATTAGATAAAAATTTAAGAATGATATTAAAGAAACTAAATATACCAGTAATTTTTTATTCAAATAAGAGATTACATATAATATGGTAACAAATGCAGGACCAGAATTCTTGCCGCAAAAGAAAAATATGAAAATAAGAAAACTCCAGAAGAAAAATTAAAATATTTATATGAAATGTTAAAAACTGCTCCAAAACATAAAGGATCTGAACATTTAATTGCATGGATAAATAAAAAAATATCAGAATATGAAAAAATGATTGAAAAAGGTAAATATAAAAAGGGAGGAAGTAGTATAAAATTAATAGAGAAATCCGGTGATATTTTAATAAGTATATTGGGAATAGAAAATACTGGAAAAAGCTATTTTTTAAGGAAATTTACAAATGCAAATGCTGAAGTAAGTGAAATTCCATTTTCTACAATAAATCCAGAAATTTGTACAATATTTTATAACTGCGTATATTATCAATTTGTTGAAAATCCATCTACATTTGAAAGAAAATTTAGATCAATTTTATCATTATCTGATTATTATATATTAATATTAGATGAAAAAAGAAATATAGAAGAACAATTGGAAAGAATAAATAAATTTTCTGAGGGAATAATTGAATTTAGTACAATTCCAAATAATAAATATAAAATAATATATAATAAATTTGATGATTTTAAAGATATAAATTTACAAGAAATATTAGAAAATATAATTAAAGATTTAGATTTAATAAGAGTAAAACCTAATAGATTCTGATCATTGCGTAATATTAAATAATGATTCTACTATAAAAGACTTTCAATGAAAAAATAAATAAAAAATGGATAGATAAATTTAGATATGCAAAGATAATTAGAGGAGATAAAATTATAAGAGCTGGATTAAATTATAAATTAGAAGATAGAGATATTGCTGAATTAAAATTAAAAATATAATTATTTATGTTTTTCAAGCTTTTCCTTTAATTCTATTATAACTTTATCTAGTATATTCTATTAATATTGCAATTACAGATAACCATAATACTCCTAACCATGTAAATAAAGCTGCTATAAACATACCAGCTGAACCTTGTAGTGCAAGTGGTAGTTCTATGCTTTTAAACATCAAAAGATATCCCAATATCATATTAATAAAAAATCCTACCAGCAATATTATTTCTAACAAATTTGGTGTTTTGTAATCAAAGCCAACCATTATTAATTTTTAAATTAAATATTTATATATATTTCTATGAAAAGTTTAGATAAAAAATCAAGAAAAAATTAAAGTCGAAATTATTAAAAACAAATTATAAAATAGAATGCGAAAAATTAAAAAATGAAAATATATTTTTAGATGAAGAAAATAATATTTACGTATATAATAATATTCCAATAGCGTTTATAAGAGATAATAAAAATATATCCAACAATATTTTTGATAAATGAATGTGAAACAAATATGAATTCATATTAAAGGAAATATTGGGGCAAAAGAAAAAATATTAAATGGTGCAGATGTATTTAGACCTGGAATAATTGAATTTTCAGATTTCAAAAAAGATGAAATAATATTAGTAATATCTGAGGATAATAAATTATTAGCAATTGGAAGAGCATTATATGATAGCAATGATGCTATTAAAATGAAAAAAGGAAAAATAGTAGAAAATATACATTATTATGGAGATAAAATAACAAAATATTATTTAAATAAAATTAAAAATTGATTTTTGTTTTAATAAATTACTATATTTTCTTAATTTATATACTGAAACATTATATTTATTCATAAATTTATTATTTAGATATTGAATTAGTTCATTATAACCATCAAATTTTTCTATCAAATTATTTAACATATACTTTGTTCCTTCTCTAACAACCCAAACACCTAGAGNAACTTTATATTCTTTTGTTACAAATCTAAATACATCTAAATTTCCAATCATTTTATAATTTCTCATAAATTCTGCAAAAGATAATTTTAAAGCACTATAACCTCCTGATTCATCATCTCTGCCAATTATACTATATTTGAAATTCAAATTATATGCAGAACCTGGTATTAATGTTTCAATCAATTCACAATTTCCATTACCTGGGAAAAATACTCCATAAAAATCATTTCCATATAAAGAATAATAGAATAAGTAATATTTATCATTAATTTTAGAATAATCCTTTATTTCTTCCTTTATTTTTTTCTCTAGAATTTCAAGAACTGCAGATTATTGCCCATTTACTTGGAACTAATTTTTTATTTATCTTATATCCAAAGAATCCCATTGAAAATAATCTTGATAAATAATGATCAGCATCTAGATTTATATGAATAATATATAGAATCTTCTGCCTTCATTTCTTTATTTTATATATCTCATTTGGTATTTTTGGATTTTCATTTATCTTTATTTTATCTATATAACAGAATATCCATATAAACCTATTATCTTTGAAATTTTCATATTTTCACTTATTTTATTTAGATGTATTTCTAAATTTATTGATTTAACTGACAACATTGAATCTAAAATTTCATTACATAATCTATCATTTTTTCTTGGTAAATTCGCATCTACAATCTTCTTTGCATTTATTAAACTTATTGATCACTTTATAATTTCTTCAAAAATTATACAATTTTTTGCCCAATATATAGGATTATCATATAATTCTATATTATCATTATAAGATGTTAAAACACCTAAAGACAATTTGGGATAGTTAATTGAACTGATTAAATTTGATGGAGGAGTATATCCATTTATCTCCTTTTTTAATATAATGGATCTCCCATATAATTTCTTATATTTTTCTGCAAGTTTTTTTCCATTTACGACATCTATCATTAGATTTTTATTTATTTTTTAAATTATAAATTTGATGGATATAATAAATATACCGACAAAGTATAAATTAAAAGAAATTAAAAATTTAGATGAATTAAAAAAATATTTACCAAAAAAATTTGCTTTGGTATCTTTAACACAATTTTCTGAATATACTAAAAAAATATATGAAATATTAAAAGAAAATTATGAAATAATATTAAAGGAAGGATTATATGGTATAATTGTTTTGGGATGCTATTCAGAACCTGCAAACAAAGAAGAAGGCGATACAGTACTATTAATTGGAAATGGAAAATTTCATGCAGAAAATATTATAAGAAAATTAAAGAAAAAGGTAATTGTTTATGATCCAATATATGAAGAAATAAAAGTTTATGAACCAGATTATAATTTTGATAAAATTTTAGAATTTCTATTGAATAAATTAAAGAATTCAAAGAATATTGGAATAATATTATCAATAAAGCCTGGACAATATTATTATGAAGAAACATTAAAGATTAAAGATAAATTAGAAAAATCTGGAAAAAAAGTATACTTATTTATTGGAGATACAATAGATATTTTACAATTATTAAATTTATCACATATATAGATTTCTGGATTTTCTCTGCATGTCCAAGATTGATTGATGATATAATAGATAATAATATAAACGGACTAACAATTGACATTATAATAAAAAATTTAGACAAAGTAATTAATATTGAATATTCCCTGAACAAACATATATAATGCTATTGTAGATAAAGTAGAAAATATGAAGTATATTAATATATTAATTATATACATATTTATACAAATAATAATAAAAACTCAATTTATCTCCACTATTTTCTATACTATTATTGCATATACAATTACAAAGGCTATTGCTATCATTTTTATTCCAATTATAAGTATCATTGAAGCAGGTGATACGAGAGAATTTAAATTAAATAAAATTAAATATAATTCCAGGTAATGTGCTTATATATCTGAGAAACACCAGAATTGGATAATTCTAAATTAGATATTTGGTTAAATTGAAAAGATAATTTGTTATAAAATTTCTATAATCATCACACTAACTGCACTTATTATTCCTAAAATAATTGGAGCTAAAAGTCTTGATAGAGATTTTAATTAGTTAAATCTTCTGCACAAGGTCTTTAATCCTCTCTTTTACTTTTGATATTAATAAAAAATATCTTTCAAACATATCCTGTTATAATAGAAGCTTCTGTAGGAGATTGACTACTAGCTTCATATAACAATTCCATCGTAGCTCTCAATTGAGATGATGGAATTCTAGATAAAGCTCCATACCTAATATCAAATATTGAATCATAAAAAGACTAAACCTGCTCTCAAATTTTGATATATTTTTGATATAAAATCTCCTATTGGACTACCTGTATATTTTATGACATACTGTGTCATTGCCTTTTCAATTGGATAACCTTCATATTAATGCTGAACTTAAAGATAAGAAAAATGATGGTAAATCTGTTTCTATTCTTTCTAAATTCTTATATAAATCCTTATAATTAAAATAATATACAAAAGAAATTAATGAAACAGATAAACCTATTAAAAATACTAAAAATTCTGATAATAATATTCCTGAAACATCAAATTTATATAAATATTGATATATTACAAAAAAGATTATGAAAAATAACAATATACTTACTGAAAGTCCACTAATTATTGATATTAATTTATTTGTTAAATCTTTTTTCTTTAAATAATAGAATAAATATATATCATCATTTGAAAAAACACCAATCATTTTTGAAGAAATTGCATAATAAACTAAATAAAATGACATAAATAAGTACATAAAATATCAAATAATATAAATAAAACAAATGGACTAAATAAACTTCCTAAAAATATTGATGCAAGGNGAAATATTGTTAATATACATAACTGGTAAAGTAATACCTAACATAGATACTAGGTTTATTGTAGATCTTATTTCCCTAGAAAATTCATATAGTTCATTTACTAATTCTCTAAAGCCTCTTCTATAGCTTTATCTATTTGAAAATTCCTCCTATCCTTATCAGGATCATATAGAGCACTTAACATAAGCATAACACCAATATAAAATGATTTTGAACTTTTTTCCCAAGATCTTGAATATTCTACTAAAGATGCTGATGCAGAAACATATTTTCTATTCTATATATCTCTTAACAACCTTAATAAATACTATTTTTAATGGTAAGTTAATATTTTTTGCAGCAAATAACATTGCTTGTTCTACATTTGGATTTTGCCTTAATTTAATAGCTAATAATAGTAATAGAGTAATTAATTGAGATTTTTTCTTTGCATTCAGATTACTATACAAAACAAGTATAATAATAATCAATCACTATATAACATAATAAACCAAGAGAAATAAACAATAGGAAGTATAAAGGAGATATTATTATAGAAGGTATTATTCCTATAAAGATAAATAATAATAGAAAAAATAATGACGATGATTCTATTTGATTCAATATTTACATCTAAAAGAAGTTCTTCATTTATTTTTTCAAAATTTTTTCTTTTATTTTCATTTACTTTAATCTTTATTTTATTTCCAAATGCTTTAACAATTTTTTCATAATATTTTATTTTATTACCGAAATAGAAATATTTGTATAATTTTAATTTGCTTTCTAAATTTTGAATTCTAATCCATTTAACTCAATTTCTGATATATCCATTTCTTCATATTATGCTAGTATATAATCCTTTACAACTTCAGTATATTCTTTAATACTATTTAATCTACATATTGATAAAACACTTCATTATATGTAGAAACAAAATCTGCTTCCAAAATATCTTTTCTATTTTTTTCTCTTGCTATATCTACTAGAAATTTTTTTGATAAACCTATTGTCTCTATCATATTCCTTACTCTTTCCCAAGATTTTGACAAATATNTTATCCTAGATGCAATAGCCTTTAGTACATCAGAAGCACCCTTTATTAACTCTAATGTTGGTTCAAAATTGTCTTTTTCTGCATCATAAATCATCAAATCAACAAATCCCTTTTCTTTGAATGGATCCTGTTCCCATAATTTTCTTACTTCAGTTAGCCTTAATACCCTTCTATATTTTTTTAATCCAGAAGGTTCTTTAATTGGATTAGTAATTACTATCTATATCTGTAGCTTTAAATGATGTTTTAGGAACTCCTAGATCATTTACAACTCTATCGTATACACCATAAGGACTTTCTNCATGTAAAGTACCCATTACAGCATTTGCTACAGCACCAACCCTCATAGCTTCATATAATGTTAAAGCTTCTCTTAGATCTAACTTCTCCAACAATTATAGCACTATCCCCCATTCTTAAAGATGCTCTCAATCCCTCTTCAGCAGATAATTCAGCAGATTTTAATGAAAATGGACTCCTAACGTTCATAGGAACTATATTATATCCTACTGATCTAAAAAATTCTGCTGGTATTTCTAAAGTATCCTCTACAGTTATTATCCTAACTTTCTTAGGTATTTCTAACATTAAGGCTGTTAAAGTGATGTCTTACCACTTCCTCTTGTACCAGGAATTAAAATTGTCCTTCCATTTGCAACTAAAAAAGATAATAAANNTGCAAGCCTGATAATTTAGCATTTTATTATCTATAAATAAAGGTAAAGTCCATGGTTTACTTCTATGTCTTCTAATTATATATGTTAATCCAAAAGGAGATAAAGGAGGTGATAATGCTGCAACTCTTAATAATATATTATTTCCAATTTACAAAATCTGTATCTAAAACAGGATTTGCTTCATCAAATGGTCTTCCAGATATAATCTTAATTTTGTAGCCCAAAGATTCTACTTCTCTCCTAGTTGGAGTTACATTTGTAACGCACATTTCATATTTAGAATGCTGTAAATATATTGGAGTTATGCCTGCTGGCGGATTTATATAGAGATCTTCTAAATTTTCATCTAATACTATTTTTTCTATTATTCCAAATCCAAATGTATATCTAATAAATTATACTCTTAATTAATTCCAATCTATTTTTATCTATATTTATATTATATATAGACATTAATTTTGCTATTATATTATTTAGTATATTATTATATATTTCCCTTAATCTTACTACAACTAAATAATCTTCCTTCTTAGGTTCGTATTCTTGTAAAATTTCTATTGATTTATGAGATAAAAATGTTTCTTCAGAGAATAATTTATATTCTTCAGGAAATATATAATATCTGAAAATTGTTTCTTCAGGATTTTTTAATACNAAAACTTCTGTATTTTTATCCAATCTATAAGAATCTATAATATTATAACTTTCTGAAATTTTATTTATATATTTTGTATCTATAAATTTTGGTTTTATATCCCCCAATAATAATCTTCTATATATTTCTCTATTTCAAATATGATATCCAATTAAAAATGGTTTAATATATTTATATAAAGGTAATGATTCAAATTTTATTAGAAAATTGTATATTAATGATATTAAATTTGATATTTGGTTTTCTAAATCTTTATTATTTTTTAATAATGACATTAATTTTCTTTTCATTCTTCTTATAAATATATATGTACCAATTGGATCCTTCAAATATCTCTTATCCAAATAATCTATTATTGTCTTTATTTCTGAATATAGTGGATTTCCAGTTAATAAATATCTATAATATTCTGATATATTATTTTTAATAGAAAGATATGCATCAAGAAAACTATTCAATATTTTTATACTATCTTCACAATATTCTATATTTTCATCCTGCTCAATTATTATTGTATTTACAAATGGATATATACATAATATATTTAATATATATTCCATTATATTTGGATCATCTTCAATTGTGGCAATATTACTATAATTATTAGCATTTACATATAATACTCTTTCTTTTCCATTCATTTTAATTTCATATTGCAAATTATTTAGCATATAAAGATTAATATATATTAAAATATAATAGTTTTACTTATGAATGATCCAGAGACACTTAGACGATTAAAATATTTAGAAGAGAAAATTTCAATGTTCAACAATATATTACAAACTATGGATGTAACTACTAGGACTTCTTTAGATGATTTTAAATTAGAAATCGAAAATATTAAGAAGGAAATAAACAACATAAAACAAGAAATAAATGACATAGAAATAAAAATAAAAGCAATAATGGATGAATTATCAAATTTTGCTACTATAGACCAATTAAAAATTATAAATTCTATTTTGGATCACATAAATCCATTTGATTTTGTTACAAGAAAGAATTAGATAAATTAGTAAAAGAAAAAATTATGGAATATTTTGATAACTTGATAAAATCAGAAGAGTTAAATTTATAATATTCAATATTTTTATTAAAAACTATAAAGCTTACTTGGTATATTTAGTAAAAAAAGCAATAAAAATCAGAATCAACAACAGGATTAAAATAACTTATTTCAGGATTTTAATAATCCAATACCACAAAATATTGGACCATTTGATCAATTTCAGCAAAGTCACAATATTAATCCTACAGCAAATAACTATCAGAATTATCCTTTTGGCCAAATGAATCAACAGGTTCCATTACAGCAAAATCCTCCAAATCAATTTAGTCAATCCTGGAACTTACCCCCACAACCAAATCCAACCCCAAATTGAATTTCCACAACAACAAACTCAGAGCCAACCAGAACCTGGACAAGGAAGTTTTGTTATAGATGAAAAGATTGAACAATATATAAACAATACTGTAAATGATATATTAAAAGATAAAATAGGTGAAATAAATGACGAATTATCACAAATAAAAATATGGAAAGAAAAAGTAGAATATTTAATTAATAAAATGCAGGAACAAATTGATAAATTGGATAATAAGATAACTGAAATAAATAATTAAAACAACTAAAAAATTGGAAGAATATGATAAAGGAATGCAGGAGGCAACAACAGAAATACAGGCATTACATAGATTGATAAGAACAATGATA
>NZ_OV100765.1:398054-398221 GCF_920984865.1 Candidatus Nanopusillus massiliensis
AATCTACAAAAGAATTAAGAGAAACAGTAGAAGAACTAAAGTCTTTAAGAGATTCTATTAGAAAACCATAAATTTTTTAATCTTTTTAATAAATTTAATTGATGGATAAAAAACAAACTATAATCAGTAGGATTTATACTATTAATACTATTAGCAGTTGGATTTAT
>NZ_OV100765.1:398291-398369 GCF_920984865.1 Candidatus Nanopusillus massiliensis
ATCTCAGATTGCTCAANNTTGTCAGGCTCTATGTATATATGCAAAATATAATTTATCTATAAGTAACTTAAGTAATAC
>NZ_OV100765.1:398433-428861 GCF_920984865.1 Candidatus Nanopusillus massiliensis
ATTGGGGATGTGAAGTATCAAATAATAATTTGAATTTNNNTAATAATAGTAATTATATAGTATTAGATGACAATTGCACAATAATTAATATATATTATCAAAATAAGCAGTTAAATGTAACATGAAGTATATTGATTCCCATTGCCATTTATATAAATTCAATGAAATAGAAAGAAAAAGAATAATAAGAAATAAAGATATTATAATATTATCAGTATCTGAAGATTTAGAATCATCATTAAAAAATTTGGTTTTATCTCAATTAAATGAAAATGTAATACCAGCTATAGGAATTCATCCTATGGAATATAGAAAAAGTAAATGAAAACACATTTAAAATAATAGAAGATATAATAAAAGATAATAAAATAAAAATACTTGGAGAAATTAGATTAGATAAAAAATTTAAGCCAGAAACATTTGAAAAACAGAAAGAAGTTTTTGAAAAATTCTTAAATTTAGCAAAAGAATATGATTTAAATGTAAATCTTCAGACTTCCAAATGCTTCAAAAGATGTGTTTGATCTTTTAATAAAATATGATATTAAAAAGGCATATTTTCATTGGTATAGTGGAGATGAAAAATTATTAGAAGAAATAATTAATAAGGGATATTTTATAGGGATAAATGTTGCGACAATAGTAAATGAAAAATATAAAAAATATATAGAAATTGCAAATATAAAAAGTATAATAACAGAATCTGATGGACTATACAATTATAAAGGCATTTATACTTCATCCACATATGCTAAAAGACCTATATAAACTCATTTCAGATATAAGAAAAATAAATATAGAAGAACTATCAAATATTATACAAGAAAAGATTGCTAGGTTTATATATTAACATACTGTTAATGCAACTTAACACTAAGTTAATATTTATAAATTTTAAGAGAGATATACATTAACGTTATATTAAATATTATTAACATGATGTTAATCAATAATGTTTATAAATGTCAAAAAACCTGAAAGGTATTATGAGCTACCTACTTAAAGAAAACTATTTAAAAATATTAGAAAATATAGCAGATAAAAAGGAATTTACAGAAAGAGAAATAAAGAGACAATTAAAGATAAAGGAAGAAGAAATTAGGAAATTATATATATATATTGGAAGAAAATAATATAGTATATCCAATAAGCATAATAAATAACAAAGGAAAATTTGATTTCAAATGGGGAAATAAAGTACCAGATAAAGAAAAATTATTTAGCCTATTAATTAACAAAGAAATTAATAGAATTAATGAAGAAATTAAAAATACTACAAAAACATTATACTATTAGGACTGAATGTGGAAGTGCATATACCTTCGACGATGCATATGAAAATGATTTCATATGTAAAGAATGCGGATCATTATGAGTTGAAAAGGAAAATTTCAGAATAATAGAATTAGAAAACATTGTACATAACTTACAATTATTTGTGATAAATATTCTTCAAAAGCTACAAAGAAAGAAAAAGCATCAAAAGCAAGGAGTAAAAAATAATTTTTTATTTTTTATTTAAATTTATATTTAATGATATTTAGGGTTAAGATATATGATCTAACTGAAATATTTAAAGATACAAAATCAAAACTAGTTAAATCAAATATAGATAATGGAGCTAAAGTATATGGAATAAAGCTTGATAAAATGAAAGGAATGATTGGATTTGAAATATTACCAAATAGAAGAATAGGAACTGAATTTGCTGATATTGCAAAAAAATTTGGATTAAAAGGAATATTACATTCAGATGAATTACCAAATTATGGAATATCTGAAGAAGAAGGAAGAATGCTAAAAGAATGTTAAACTGTTCAGATGAAGATGCAATGATATTATTAATATCAAAAGACTACGAAATAGCAAAAAAAGTTTTTAGCTTAATAAAAATAGAATAAATGAATCAATTAAAAGGGTACCAAAGGATACTAGACAAGCAAATGATGATGGAACTACATCTTTTTTAAGGCCACAACCAGGCTCTGAAAGAATGTATCCAGAGACAGATCACCCTTACATATATATTAATAAAGATACTATTGAAAACAATGAATACAATATAATAAGATATAAAATAAGTTATGGAGATATTAAAGAAATATTCGATATATACTATTTAAAAAAATTTGACAGAAATTTATAGATTAAATTGCTAAATGAAGGTAAAACAATATTAAATTCCATTGATCCTGAATTTGTTAAACAGATGTTAAAATCTTTTGGATATAATGAAAAACAAATTGAAAATATAATATGGAGTGAATATATAAATGATATAATAAAAATATCTTTTGATATAGACCAAATACCGTATATTATTTATTCTTCCAGATGATTGGAGATACAAGAAAGTTTATTTAAAGAAAAAATAGAAAAATTTGATTTAAATTTTATATATAAGATAAAAGATTATTTAAAAGATAAAAAAATTGTAAAAAATGCAATACCAATAATATATTATCATTATATTATAATGATAATAANAATTTTGAAGATATAATAAAAGAAAATAATTTATACAAAAGAAATAAAGAAGAATTGAAGAAAGAAATTGAAGAATATATAAAATCAACAAAAAACTAAAGATAAAAAAGTTATTTTTTCAAATGTATTTAGTAAATTTAAANATGTAGCAGATAGCGAAGATATTAAAGAAGTATTAGAAGACAGTATTAGGTATATAAAATTTTTACATATTAAATTTTGATGGAAGAATGCATATTTTGTAAGATAATAAATAAAGAAATACCTCATATATTTTATATGAAGATGAATATTCTATAGCATTTCTAGATATAAATNNNNTAAATAAAGGACATACACTATTTGTACCAAAAAATCATTTTGATAGAATATCGGATATTGATGGAGAATATATAAAGAATTTTAATGAAAGTTTTACAAAGTTCTTAAAATTATTTGAAGAAAAAATATCAAAAGATTATAATATAATAATAAATAGCGGAAAAAAGGCTGGACAAGCAGTATTCCATGCACATATACATATAATACCTCAATATAATGAAAATGGATAATAAAAATATATTTATTTGGAATACTCATAAATTATCAAAGGAAGAAGCTGAAGAAATAATAAAAAAATTTAATTCTTAGGCTTCTTTATATTCAATAATTCCATCATTTACTATTTTAAATTTTACAGATATTCCTTCTGGTAAATATATATGTTTCCTTAATATTGCTTCCCTAATACCATTATCTAAAATTCTCAATTCAACCAAACATTTTGACCCATATTTTATTAAATTCCTCCAACAATTCCAATTGTATCCTTATTATCAAACAATGAATATACCTGATTTATAACTAGAACTGGTATATTATATTTTCTAGCTATTTCTGAAAATATTTGTAATTGTTTTGCAAGTTCTATATTTACTTCATTTACATTGCTATCACCTCTTTCTAATCTATATAGCATTGATATGATAATGCAAAAACAAGTAATCCTACATCATTAGAATTATTTTTTATATAGTCATATGTTAAATATATTGCCTTTTTTTGTTCAGAAAAATTTACTGGTTTGTATAATAATATATTTTTCATTACATTCTAAAAATCCTCCTTTGCAATTTGTTTTAATCTTTCAAGAGAAAAACCACCCTCAGTATCAATATATATTACCTTTTTTCCTAATCTAGAAACATTATAAGAATTTCTTATTGCAATATTTGTTTTTCCAGATGCAGAAGGACCATAAAATGAGGTAATAATGTCTGTCTCAATACCTCCATCTAACAATTTATCTATTGGATATACCCCAGTAGAAATTTTACTCATATAAAAATCTTTCTATTATTTTTTAAAAATATAACTAATACTTAACTTCAATTTCCTTTTCTCCTATCTTAATATATAAATACTTTACTTTCTTTCTAATACTATTTTTATAATTATTTATTATAAATTCTAACTGCTTTATACATGTCATTGTATTTTTCTCTTTGTAATTAAATATATTTTTCCATTTCTAACGATTAATTCTTCATTCTTATGTTTTTCATAGAATTTATTATAATTTTTTTCTTCCCATAACAACAGTCCCTCCCTTATTTCATATTCTGGTAATTTATCTGGATAATATAATATATAGCCATATAAATAATTTTCATCGAAGGAAAATAGAAATTGAAGATCTTAAACCCAATATTATTTATCCATTTTTTAATATTATTAAATAGGGATAACGCTTTACTATTTTTTATATCTTTATTATTTGAATCTCCCTCAATCTTTAAATATATCATATTTACATTATATTTTTCAGCCAATTCTTTTATTTCATCATAATTCTTATATATTTTATTAAAAAAGAACTTTTCTTTATCTTCTGATAATAAAAATAGCCTAGAATACATTATAAATTCTGAGCAATTTTTGTAAAGAAACAGAAGCTGCAACATTCCTATATTTATCAGTTGGATCAATTAATATTATTGGAGATCTTATCTTATCTTTTGATAGATTTCTCTTTATTTCATCATAATTCTTATAATATTTTTCCAAATCTATTATTACTTTTGGTCTCCAATTAGATACACTTTTTATTGTATTTTCAAAAGATCCATAATTTATTAATATTAATTCTATTGCATATCCAGAAAACTCCTCTAACATAAGATTCTGCCTCCATAAACATTTATATTCTTTGTAAATAATTTTAGTAACCTAACTTCATCCTTCATTTTTTCATTTAATTTACTTATTACATATTTAACATGGAATGGAGAAAGATCTGTAGTATTTTTTGCTTCCTTTATATCATTTATTTTTAATATTGGAACTAATTCAAATATTAAACCCTTATAACTTACTTTAAAATAATCTCTAGAACCTCTTATCCTTATATAATCTAAATTCTCTTTTTTTAATACATTTTCAACAATATTTGATAAATTTTTATCATCTTTAAATAATAAAAAAGTATCTACATCAAAATCATTTTTCATCCATGTATCTTTTGCAAATGATCCTCCCAAAAATGGTTCTAAATTATTTGATCTTAATATATCAAAAAATTCATTTATTATATTATATACTTTCCTTTTTTCCTCTTCAGATGGTTTTATTTTAGATAATATTTTATTCTAAATCTATCATATTTTAAATCTTAATATTGCACCTATTTTAAAGTTTGAAAATTGTTCCCCTTCAGGATGATTTTTTGATATTATTTCAACTTTTGCATTTGTTTGTTCAATTAATTCAAATAACTTGCTTCAATTTTATCTTTATAATCTTCAGATATTAATACTGTATCTACTGCACCAATTTCTAATTGCTCTAATTTTACATCATGAAATCCATAAACTACTAAACCAGTACCTTTTCCAAGATGTTCAAAAAATAATTTTACCAATTCTACTTCCCTTACATATTCTGTTTTTTCCAATATATCCTTTGCTCTTTCCAAGAATTCTTTTAGTCCATATTCATTTGAATATGCTGTATCATATACAGCTAAAATTTTTTGTTTAAATTGATACGGTAAATCATCACCATCAACAAATTGATTTTTAAGCAATCCTGGTCCTCCAACCAATATACCAACCAGTTTATCTAAATCCTTTTCAAAATAATTTCTAATTTCATCTGCTAAACCTATTTTTACCATAGGTGAACATCTTGTTCTATTAATCTTTGAAATCTCACAAAAGATTGTCCTCCAGCTCTCATTTTACCAGGAACCCATGATTGCTTATTTTCCAATACTATTAGTTGATTACCCTTTAATACTCCTATAGAAGCTTCTCCTCTATCTAAAACTATTAATCCATATATTTGCTTTGGTGATATTAATTCCTTTAACGGATCTAATACAAACCTAGAACCACATCTATATAATCTAATATTTAATTTATCTGGAGGTTCTATTGCCCATAACCTTATATCAACATCTCCAGGTCTGTTTGAAATATTTCCACAAAACACTATTAAAGCATTCTCAGGAAGTTTTTTCAATCCCTTTAGATAATTTATAATTTTTGCTAATGCATGCATTAATGCTGTCTAGTATTTTTATCCTTAATGTTTTGTGCAGTTGAGTATTCATAGCTTAAATCATCTAAAACCTTTGTTAAATCATATCCTGCTGGTATATAGTATGAAATTAGTTCTGTAGCTCTACCATTATATTTATTTAATTCTGCCATTAACATTTGTAATTCAAGTTCTTTAACATCCATTATTAAAGAAAATTAAAAATAATTTTTAAATACCAATGTACTCAGTTATATATTTTAGATCATAATTTAAATACATTTTTTAGATATATTTAATATATTATTTAAATCTTTATTAAGGNAATTTCAGAATATGGAGAATCAAGCCGGTATTCATTTAGATAGCATCTATTATATATGGAACATTATTAAATATAATTATATTATATTCTGAAAAATCTCCATGAATTAATTTAGCCTTCTTATATATTTTTTTATATTGATCTAATATGTCAAAAAATAATTCTTCATTATTTTCAATTGCAATCATAAACGTCATGCAATAATAATGGCCCTTCTTCATAACCTATATATTCCATTACCAATATATTTCCTTTATATAAATATGGAATTGGAACTCTTACTAAATTTTTATACATTCTTTCTTAAATTCATATATTCTTTTTTTACCCAAGCATATATTATTCCAATCTATGTTCTTGGAAACTTATATATTCTAGGGAGCTTTTAAATAATTTACCTGTTCTTTCAAAGCTCATTGACATTATTTTATATATCTTTATTGCAAATTTTCCAGATCTAACAACAATTGCTTCTTTACCTTCAGATATTAATGCCAAATCATCTTCTATATAATGACCCTTATACAATTTATCTAAATAGTATAATGTATTTTTATCAAATACTTTTCCATATACTTTCCATATTTCTATATATTTCATATTAATATATCTATAAGACTAGCTCTTAAGCCTGGTAGGAATCCAAGTAAAATAACATTATATATATTACATTTTCTAGATCATCCTTTAAATAATATTTTGTATAAAATCCAANAAATAATGTTAAAGATAATTTTATCCCATAAAATAATAAAGGATTACTATATTGAAAGATAAGAATATTTAATAACTGATTGTTCTGATTGCAAATTAAAATAATATATTGCAATAATTGAAAAAATAATCTCATAATATTTCACCAAATATTGATAAATAAAATAATTTTTCTCTATATGATAAATAAATTAAAAGAGAAAACAATAGAATAAATATTAAAAATGGTAATAAATTTCATTGGTCTTCCAAAAATAAAAATTGGAATCTCCAAAATTAAAATTGCTAATATTATCTATAAGGAATATTTTCTATATTTATATAAAAATAAAACTGGTAAAAAGGAAATTGAAATCCATAAATCTACAAAATGGAGTAAATAATAAATATGTTTTTATTGTATAACCAAGATCTATATTTACCCTTGGAATAATAAATATCAAAGTTAAAATAATTAGATCTAATAAAAAATATCTATCAATAATTACCTTTTTATTTTTTACAAAAAGATAATAAAAAAGAATAAAACCAATAACAAATATTAATCCATACAAAAAAGTATTATATATATTGTATTTATATTGAAATCCCATTACTGGATATATAAAATATTGATAAAAAAATTGATATAAAGTCATTAACGCCTATAATATTGGAAATACTGAAGTAAATTGTTCAATAGAGCAATTATATTATCTAACTTTGTTGCAATTGTATCTAATTTAGTATTTAACATTTGTATTGCGTTATAATCAACTTGATTTGTATTTTGATTACTATATCCATAATTCTGTGGAAAATTTGGTAAATATGCTTGGGGATTTAATTCTCCTGGAAATTGATTTTGCTGAAAAGGATTTTGATTTTGAACTGGAGGTGGCAATGGAGGTGGTGGTAATGGCTCATTTGGATATTGAGCTGGAGGATAATTTCCTGGTCCCGCTGGTGGATAATTCATAAAATCTTCCTGCATGCCTATATCGTCATCATTCTTTTTTCCAAAAATATTCTTTATAAAATCCAATGCCATATAATATTATAAAATTCCTTAATATATAAAAATTATTCTTCCTCCTCTTCTAAACCCTTTTCCATAAATTCTTCATAAGATACAGGTAGTTCTTCTCTTTTAGATGATAAGCCTCTATTTCTTAAATATTCTCTAGCAATAATGTAATATAATAAGGCTAAAGATTTTGCTCCCCTGTTATTTACTGGTATAGCAATATCTATATAACCTAAAGAATTATTTGTATCAACAAAAGCAATTGTTATTTTTCCAGTCCTATATGCACCCAACAATGCATTTCTATCAAGTATTGGATCTATTATTATAACAACATCAACATCCTTAAATATATCCAAAGCTGGATTTGTTAGCAATCCTGGAGGATATCTCTTTGGATAAACATTTATTCCTGTATACTTTATTTAACATTTGTAATGGTTTTATTGCAGTTTCTCTTCTTCCAACTGCTGTATTTGATATGGCTCATATTTTGATAATAATTTTGTTGATAATCTCAATCTTTCATCCAATTTCATTACATCTATAATTGCCAATCCATCAGATCTTACTCTAAGCAATAAACTTTTTTGTTTGTTTATTTTTTATTTTTGTACCTATATGAACACCTGCTTTTATATATTCTTCTAAACTAACCAACCAAATATTTTCTTGTGCCATCTTACGTTGCTTTCCTTCTTCCAGTTCTCCTTGAGCCATATTTACCGTACTTTATTGGATATCCATATTTTGGTAATGGAGTCATTCCACCTTTATTCCTCTTATGTTTACCTCCCAATGGATGATCTGCAGGATTTCTTGCAGTTGGTTTGCTAATTGGCCACTTTTCTATGATGAGCTTTTTTGAAATAATATTTATTTCCAGCTTTAACAAATGGCTTATCTGTTCTTCCACCTCCGGCAACTTTTCCCAATATTGCTCTAAAATATAAATTAACCATTTTTGTTTTTCCAGTTGTCAATTTTAATATTGCATATTTATCCGTTTTTTGAACTAATATANATGATGTACCAGATGTTCTTGCAATTTTTCCTCCATCACCTGGAGAAATTTCTACCATACAAACATTTGATCACATCTGGAATAACTTTTAAAAGTAAAATATTTCCATTCTCTACTGGAGCATTTACACCAGCATAAATTTCTTTTCCAACATATAAACTTTCAACAGCAGGAACTAGAATAGTTTCTCCAGTATCAAATTTTATCTTAGCAATTGGAGCATAATGAACCTTTCCTTTATTATATCTACAACAACACCTTTTATCTTATCCTTCATTTCCTTTTCATCTACAGGTCTAAAAGAAAATTCTCCTACTGAATAGAAATCTGGAATCCTATATATATTTCCTCCTTTACCCAATCTCTGTTGTAATATTGTATTTCCACCCATTTTATATTATTCCTATATAGATAAAATATCTTGGGCCTTATATTCTTTCTCTAATGTTACATATGCTTTTTTTCTTCCTTTATAATCTATCAATGTATTTATCTTTTTTACTTTAACATTAAATAATTTTTCAACAGCTTCTTTGATACATGCTTTTAAGAATCTCTATTTACAATAAAAACAACCTTATTATATTTATCAAGTAAATACATATCTTTTTCCGTTAATTCAGCATAAAGTATAGCATTTTTTATATCCATCTTATAATTTCATATATATAAGTTTCTTAAATCTTCTATTGCCTTTTCACTCCATATAATAAATCTACCCAATTTACCACCAGGAGCCAATTTTTCTATATTTAATTGACATACTTTTGAAAACTCAACACCATCAATAGAAACCTTTGGTAACTCCGAATCTAAGAGATAATACAAATAAAATGCCTCTATATTTTTTTATTCTCCTATTCCTCATTTTTCCCTTTCCAGCTCTTTGTTTTTTATTTTCTTTTATATATTCAATAAATTTTTCTATTTTTAATTTATCAAATAATTCTCTATATTCTTTTGCTTTCTTTAATTCTTCTAAATTTGATATAACAATTGGTAAACCAAAAGTGCTAATTGCTTCATTTAAATAAATAAAAGATTTTGTATATCTATGTTTTTATATAATCAACATTTGAAGATGCAGAAATTGCAGATAATATTGCCAATCTTTTTTCTTTCTTATTTTTCTTTCTATACCAATTTTTTTCAGGTTTTGGTGGATGTGCTCTTCTTCCTTTTACAGCACTTGGTATTACTCTTGCCATACATCTGAAATCACCAGCAATTTTTGCAAATATTGCATTGGGAACCCTTGATATACCCCTTTNATATGTGACCTATATGTATATCTTCTCTTTGATGTCCAAGCAGAAGCTTCCATACCTGCATATTTATATGATCCATATGGTACCCTATGACTCAACATATATGCTCTAAATACCTTATATACTATATCCTCTCTTATTTCGAATTTAAAGTGTTCTGGTAATTCTATTTCTTTTATTTTATTACCTTCCTTATCATAAACAGATATCATATTTTCCAAAGCTATATTTTATATATAAAACATATTTAAATATTTATAATAACTCACATTAACTATTAAGATATGTATGAATTTATTAATGATATTATAAAAAAGAGCCTTAGAAAGATTACCATAATATTTAGTATAATAATTGCATTAATAATTATAATAGGAAAATATTTACCAGTATTAAAAATATATTATCCTGTTTTATATTTAGCAGCAATTGTTTTTTCATTGGAAGTTATATTTCTAGAATATTACAAAACAAAAAAATCATTAGATAAATATTTACTATATTATATAGCATATTTATATTCTCTTTCATTTTCTACAAATAATAATAAGAAGACTATTGGAAATTACAATTGAAGAAAAAGCAGAATTTAAGGATATAAATTATTATATGTCAAAAATTAAAATATTAACTAATAAATATAATTATACAATTCCAGAAGCTATAAGATATATCCTGCCTTATATTCCAAATAGTAATTTTAAGAGTTTTCTAGAAAGATTCGCAACTTCAATTGATATTAAGAGAAGAAGTTACACCAATTTTTATATAAAGAATATGAAACACAATTAGCAATATATGAAGCAAATTATGAAAAAGGTTTAGAAAATATAAGATTATTAGATGAATTTATAATATCTTTATTATCTTCTTTAGGATTTGCATTTTCATTAATATTATTTATACCATTCTTAGTAAGTATAAATATAGTATTTTTGCTAGCAGATTTCTTTATAATATTCATTGTAGTTAATTTACTTATATATTATGTATCAAAATATTATATTCCAGATGATGGATTATGGTCTCATTCAAAAGAAAAACCAAAAGAATATATAACATAAGATATTTATTTTATCTTTTATCATTCTTATCTTATATATTATTTTTAGCACTATTTTTTGTATTAAAGTTACAATTATTGGAAGCATTTGCAATAGCAGCAACACCTTTAGCATATGAAAGTTATAGGATGATATTATTAGAGAGAGCATTAAAAATAAAAGAAAATCATTTTCCAGCATTTTTTAGTAGTATAATAGAATTATTCGGAAATATTTGGAAGTAATCAAACAAAAATATTAGATAATGTTATTATACATGATTTTGGTTTATTAAATGATGATATTAATAGATTAAGGAAAAGAACAAATATAACAAAAAACTAATCCGAATCTTGGAAATATTTTAAAGTTGAATTAGGAAGTTCACTTGACAGAAAAAATAATAAAGGTATTTGAAAAAGTTTTATCATATAATGGAGATACAAAGAAAGCGGGAGATATGTTATATAATATATTAATTAAGAAAACTGAACTTAGATCTAGAAAATCTCAATTTATATCCAATTTAAGGGGTATTATATATGGAACATATATAGCATTTATAGCAATTCTATTTATAATTGCTCAAATATTATATTTATTAAATCAAATGTTTCAAGGTGTATTACAGCACTTGGTTCTGCAGTAGCACAAATAGGTATAAATCTATATACATTTTCAATACCTCTTCATGTATTGCAGGATGACATATTTGTAATATCTATTATTGAAGCTTTTATATTGGCAGGAACATTAAAAAATATAGATGGAGGATCTAAACTTGGAATGTTCTTGGATGTAGGAGTTATGATATGGATAAGCGCATTATTAAATATTGGAGTATATTATTTATTCACTCATGTATTTTCTGGCTTATCTTTAGTAAAAATATAGTTTATTTTTCTTTCTTTTGGTATAAAATCTTTTAATATATTATTCTTAATATAAACACTGCATAAAATATCATTATTATCTTTTGCTATATAAAAACCATTTTCAAAATTTTTTTCCAATTTTATATTTTCACTAAAACCATAAAAAAGATTTTCTTTTTTTATTTCAATACTTTTATTAGAATTTATACCAAAGATCTGCGCTCCTTCTATACTGAATCTATATCTATTATTTTTTTCTATTTTAATTACATATAAACCATATTTTTTAATATATTTTTCATCTAAAAAATCTGAAAAATTCTTATTAAACATATATATTTTATCTTTAACAAATAAAAAATCTATATTTTTTTATTATTGATCTATCTATATTTATATTATAGTATTCTTCTATTTTCTTAAATATTTCCTCTATATTCTTTTTATTTAATTCTTTCATAATTTTTCCACAGCTTCCTTTATATATGATATTTCATTTTCATTAAATCCCAATATTTCTGCATATTTTCTTCCTATTTTTTCATTTTCTTTCCATTAAAACTATTAATGTATTTATATATACCTCTCTAACTCTATGCTTTGATGTATGAACCTTCTTTTGTAAATTTTTTGATAATTCTTCAATTTTTTCTCTTATTTCCTTAGTTTGCGATAGTCTCCTTACATATTGAGGCATCCTGTATTTTGTAAATTTATTATATCTTTTTTCCTTTGCCAATGCAACACCAGCATACATTAATGTTGTAAAATATTTTAAGAGATCCCAATATTGTCTTCTATAAATTCTTCCATAAAATACAATTGCTAATGATAACCAATTATAAGCTTCATATATTTCTTTTATATTTTCATATTCATTTGATATATTTTCTTCAACCCATGCTTTAATTTCTTCAGGATCCATATCTACATCTGCAAATGGTAATGTAGCACCATTTATTGAATTTGCCTTAAACATTTGACCTAATGCTCTAAATATTGTAATTTCTCTTTCTCTATAACCTAAAACTTCTAAAACCTTTAATGTAATATGATTAGTCATTGTTGCTAATGCCTGTAAATCATTTATTGCACTTCTTAAATCACCAGAAGATCTATCTGCAAGTGCAGATAATGCATTATCATCAATTGTTATTTTTTCATTTGCTCAAATCCTCTTTAATTGTCTTATTATATCAGTATTTGATAACTTCTTAAATTCAATCATATCACATAAATCTCTTAATTTCTTAAATTTTGGTTCCCATGGATCGTTTGCAGTTAATATTATTGGCCATCTTGATTCTTCTATTATTTTTACCAATGCTCCAACTCCTCCTCTATCTTGAAATCCTGCTATACCATCAACTTCATCAATCAATATTATTCTTCCTTTTTTGAGAAAATGGTTTTCCTTTTATTGCTTCTCCCAATTTTTCATGTATAATCCTTGCATTTCTATTATCTGAAGCATTNAATTCTACAACTTCATAATTTAAATCATTTGCAATTGCATATATTGATGAGTTTTTCCAACACCTGGAGGTCCATATATTAATAATGCTTTTTTATTTACATTTGGATATTTTTCAATAAAGGACTTTATTTTTCCAATAGCTTATCTATGATTGATGTAATTATTTCATTAATATGCTTTGCCGCATATTTTTTTATCCATGGTTCAACCATTATTTAATATTTATAATTAGAATATTAAAACATATGGAATATATTTTATATCACCACTATCTTATAATAGATAGTATTGATAAGTTTAAGAAATTTTAATAATATATTTAGTTATGAAAGAAACAAACACAGAATTCAAAATCAAAAGCAACCTAAAACATTAGAAGAAGCATTAGAAGAAGCAAAGGTAAAAAAAGTATTAGATGTGAAACCTCAAAAATATATGATTCTTATCTATACAAAGTAGGAGCGGCACTCTCAAGAATAATAGAAAAAGCACCACAGGNTGCAGAAAAATACAAAAGATTAGTAGAAAACTTACAGAAGTGGGGCGAATGTAAAAGTTTTTNAACCAGAGATAAAAATACTCTCCAAAAGTGTAGAGATGAATACAACTTTAAGAAAGGGTTAATGGAAGGCATCAATGAATATTTATATTATATATTAGTACGTACACCAGAAGAAATTAAAGAGATTTACAGAAGCTTTGAAATTTGTTAGCAGAAGAGCAAGTAATAGATCGCTTGATATAAACTCTATCAAGAAGTAAAAAAACTAAAATTAGAATATTTATTAGAAGTAAATAAATATAATCAAATGTCTCCAGAAGATCTAGATCAAAGGTTATATGAAACCTCACCTGAGTCTGTTGAGTCTCTTATATTTCAGTATTTGGAGAACCCTAAAGGTCGTAAAGAACAANTTATGAAATATTTAGGTATACACCATTAGAAGATGCTGATATAGCAGCATGTAGATTATATGGTGGTTGTAAAACAGAAAAACAAAATACATAAGACTTTTTGATAAAATCTTTTTTACTTAATTTTTATTTAATAGCCAAATAAAGGGAAAAATCCCCTAGTATAGTACTTCCACTTTTAACTATTTTTAAGTATAGTTATTAGCTACTAAAATAATGGCATAAATTTGAAAAATTTCTTAATATATTAATTAATTATAATGAAACAGTATTCAGTAATATTAGAGAAAGCCCGACCTATATTAGAGAGAAATTCAAATATTTTACCACTATTAGAAAAATTAATAGAAAAAGCTTATTCTCCCCATTCAGCTAAATTCGATATTAAAATAGTGGATAGTGTCGAAGACTATATTGATAAGTGTATAGATCCTACAAATATTCAGAAATTCAAAAAAGGCTTAGAATACCTATTGAACGATGGAGTATATAATATACTACATAACATGTATCTGTACATGCTTAATTATAAAAGCCCAGATATGCTTAGTGACGATACAGAGCTAGCACATAATCCATTATTAGCAACAGCATTTAATATATCTCCTTCATTAGAAGAAGAACTCAAGAATATATTATATAGATATTTGCGCTCCCCAATCCCACCAATATCGGATCATAGTTTCTCATATTGGGAGATTGAAAGAAAACATAAACAGGAAATGGCAGCATATGATGCTATTTTTCATTCATCCAATATTTATTGAGCAATCCTGATTTATATATACAGAATATTAAATTAGGCAATTATACAATAATATTTAATGATAAACCTTGTGGGAATAAAACAAAATAATAAAATTAGCCCTTTTTTAATTTTATTTAATGACCAAATAAAGAAAAAAGTCCACTTAATATACCACCGCTTTCAACTATTTGCATGGTAAAATAGCTTCAAATTGATTACCATTCACAATATAATATACCCTTAAATATGCATTTTCTATAGCTAAACTATTATTTACACTACATGCATTCATAGATCCATAATTTATATCTCCTAAATTACAGGATGAATTTTCATAAAAATTATATACTGTCTACATTCTCCAAATTTTGTTTTGCAGTAATTAGAATCAGAGATNTTCCATTTGCATATTGACAACTATATGTAAAATATTCCATATATGGAGGTAAATATGATGTTACATAATATGTATAGATTGCGTATAGTATAACCAATATAAAAACTGCTACACCAACCCAAATCACAAATTTGGGTATTTTTGAGATATCCATAAAATTAATTTTAATCTACATATATATAAACATATACATATTTATTCCCCTTGTCTTCGATCTTCACATTTTTTATAATTTCTTCATATTTTTTATCATCTATATCAAATAGATCTGAATATTTATTTAAAAAATACATATAATATTAGTCTTTTTATCATAATATCTTCATTCCCATGCAAATTTTCAGCATTATATTCATCTAATAAAACCCTCCATTATATATTTTGGAATCTTAAATTCATATTAAATATTATATGGCATGTAAAATTTTACTATTTTGCCAAAATATAAATGATTGCTTTATATTCTTGAATTTCAAAAATGATTATCAAAAATTATTTTCTATTTTGTAAACCTCTAAGCCCTATATATGCTAGCAAAGCACCAAGTTGTATTATTGGATCTGTACCTTCTAATAATCTATATTCTATTTACTCCAGCATAATATATTATATCTAATTTTTCTTTTTCAGATATATTCATAGAAATAAACTTCACTTTGATAGATATTTAATTAAATCTTCTCCTGCAAGACCATATTTTAGCATTAAATCAATTAATTTTTCCCTAGCTTCTACAAATTTTCCTTCATATGCTAATATTAATACTTCCTGTAATTCTTGTCGTATTGCTACAGAAGCAACTTCATATATTAACTCTGGAGTATATATCTTTAGAATATAAAGCTGCAGCTTGTAACATATTTATTGATTTTCTCATATCACCTTCTGAAATATAATATATTGCTTCTAATGCATCATCACTTATATTTAGATTTTCTTTTTCAGCTATTGATCATAATAATTCAAACACATCCTTTTTATCTAATTGTTTAGATACAAATATAACAGTTCTAGATTGTATCGGTTCGTTAATTTTTGATGAATAATTACATGCCAATATAAATCTTGTTATTGAAGAATATTCTTCCATTATTCTTCTTAAAGCTTGTTGTGCATCTCTTGTCATTGCATCTGCCTCATCTAGAAATATAATTTTAAATGGAACATCACCAATTGGTTCTGTTCTTGCAAATTCTTTTACCTTTTCCCTTATTACATCTATCCCTCTATCATCCGAAGCATTTAATTGTAATACTATTTTGTTCCCATTTATCTCCATATAATTCTCTTGCAATGCCAATGCAGCAGTTGTTTTTCCAACACCAGCAGGTCCTGCAAATAATAAATGAGGCATATTTTTATTTTCCACAAATGCTTTCAATCTTTTTACTATCTCATCCTGTCCTTTTATATCATCCAATCTTTTTGGTCTATCTTTTTCAGTCCATATTTCATTCTCTGGCATAAATTAATAATTTAAATTAAAACTTAAATACATATTACTATGGACTTCGAATATGTAAAACATAATGATTTAATAATATATTATAAGATTTATGATCTTGAATTCTATTTTACAAAAGAAGATTCTTTTTTATTAAATGATCATATAAGAGAATTTGCTAAAAATAAAAAAGTATTAGATATTGGATGCGGATCTGGAATTCAAGGTTTGGAAGCATATAAATATACAAAAAATGTTTCTTTCTCTGATATATCTGAAGAGTGCTTAAAATTATCTAAAATAAACTTTTATATAAATTATATACATAATAATCCTGATCTAGATTATTTATATAAAAATATAGAAAAAATAAATTTGCCAATAAAATTCTATCAGTCCGATTTATTTAGTAATATAAATGAAAAATTTGATCTAATACTATTTAATCCTACATATTTACCAGAAGTAAGTTATAAGGTATAAAAGTAAGAAGATGGGTTTCTGGAGGAAAATTTGGATATGAAACAATTGATAAATTTTTATACCAAAGTATNACTAGATTATATAATTTTGGAGAAATATTGATAATAATGTCTTCAATAATTAATCAACAATATATATTAAATAAATATTCAAAATTTTATGATTATAGAATAATAGATAGCATACATATTTTCTTTGAGGATATATTTTTAATATATTTAAAGAAAAAGTTCTAGTTATGATAGTTGATGATCATGCACATCTATTTTTATATAATAATTTAGATGAAAAAATAAAGGAAAATATTGAAAGAAATGTAAAATATATAATTGAAAATGTCTTTAGATATTGAAAGTATAAATAAAGTAATTGAAGAATCTAAAAAATATGATATAATATATTATGCTTTAGGATTATACCCTGAAGAAATTGAAAAAATGAATGATAAAGATATAGAAAAAATTTTAGAATTTATTGAAGAAAATAAGGATAAAAAATTTTTGGCAATTGGAGAAATTGGATTAGATTTCTCTAAATGTAGATGAAGATAAAATTAGAAAACAAAAAATATATTTTGAAAAATTTCTAGAATTAGCTGATAGAATTAAAGAAACCTGCAATAATTCATGCTAGAAAAGCCGAAAAGGAAGTATTAGATATATTAACAAGTATAATAATAAAAAAGTATTGCATACATTTTGAAACTTTCTTTAGCAGATAAAGCAATTGAAACAAATTGCTATTTATCAATACCAACAATTGTCTATAGAGATCCTGGTTTTCAAAAAATTGTAAAAGAAATTCCTTTAGAATTTATTTTAACTGAAACAGATTCTCCATATTTAGATCCAATAGAAAAGGGAAAAGCAGTAAATAATTCATGGAAGATAATATATTCATTGGAAAAAATATCTGAAATAAAAGATATAGATAAGAAGGAAGTAGAAGAAATGATATTTAATAACTTTGTTAAGGTATATAATATAAATAATGATGAATAGATATATGCTGAAAAATGATGTAGAACCCGGAAACTGATAAAATGAAAATTATATCATGGAATTTAATGGATTAAAATCAATAATTCAGAAAGGTTTAATTGATTTTATTAAAAAATATAATGCAGATTTTTATCTATTTCAAGAAATAAAAACAAAAGAAATACCATTAACTTTTCAATTACTTGGATATAATGTATATTCATTCCCTGCAAAGAAAAGTGGAAACAGTGGAGTATTAACATTAACAAAAATAAAACCAAATAATTTAAAATATGGAATTGGAATTGAAAAATTTGATATTGAAGGAAGGGTTATAACGATGGAATATGATAAATTTTATTTAATAAATCTATATTTTCCAAATGCTGGAGTTGGAACATTAAAAAGATTGGATTTTAAATTGGAATTTGATAAAGAATTTGAAAAATATGTTTTATCTTTAAATAAACCATGTATCGCTTGCGGAGATTTTAANGTAGCGCACAAGGATATTGATATATATGATCCAATAAATTTGAAAGGTTATGCAGGATTTACAGATGAGGAAAGACAAAGGTTTGATCATTTTTTATCTTTAGGATTTATTGATACATTTAGATATATAAAAGGAAATATAAGAAAATATAGCTGGTTTTCATATTCAATTATTGCAAGAAAGAAAAATGAAGAGATGGAGACTTGACTATTGTGTAGTAAGTAAAGAATTAAAAGACAAAATAGATAAAGAAGATATACTAGTAGATATATTTGGATCTGATCATGTTCCAATATTATTGGAAATAAATATATAAAAAACGAAAATCATTTTTTATTAAGGAGTATAACTCTGTTATCCGAAAAACCAAAGGTTGAGATAAAGAGTGAAGAACTAAGAAAAATAATAAAATACGATAGCGATGGTCTACCAATATTTCCAGCAGTTATTAATGGAGAATGGTATTATGGAAATCAAGAATATATAACTATTAATACCCCAATAGATTTATCTCATATTGCAAAAATGCCAAAGTTCAATATGAAAGTATAGAGAAAGAAATTAGATAGTTATATAATGAAAGATTTAATGCAAGAAAATATCCAGGATATTTAAGGGTTGAAAAATTATTAAAAACTGCAGAATTATTAGAAAAATATTCAGAAGACTTTGTAAATTTATTAATTGATAAATGCTGGAAAAACAAAAAAGCAAGCTTTGGGAGAGATAGAATCTACAATTAATAGAATAAAATATATTGAAACTGAATATAGAAAAATTGTTGGAGATATAATTACCAGGTGAATTTAGTAAAGATTACTTAGAATCCGAAGGAATTATAAAAAGAGAACCTTTAGGATTAGTTTTAGCAATATCTCCATTTAATTATCCATTATTTGATTCTGTAAATAAAATAATATTTTCACTATTACCTGGAAATGCATTAATTATGTAAACCTCCATCTTTAGATCCATTACTTGTAATATTATATATTAGATTATNAGAATTAACAGATTTTCCAATGAAATACATATCATTAATAACAATACCTGGCAAAGATATGAATAAAATAACACCAAATAAAAAAATATCTTCAATAATATTTACTGGATCTACAGAAACTGGAGAAGAAATAATAAAGAATACTGGAATTAAACAATATTTAATGGAATTGGGCGGAGGGGCTCCTGCATTTGTATTAAATGATATAGATATAGATTTGCAGCCAAAAAGAATTTCATCCGCAATTACTACATATTCTGGACAAAGATGCGATTCTATAAAAATTATACTTGCAGAAAAAGAAATATATGATAAATTTAAAGAAAAATTAATAGAAGAAATTTCAAAGGTAAAAATAGGAGATCCTAGAGACGATAATACAACATCTTGGACCAATTGCAGATCCTAAGACTGTAGATGAATTTGTATATTCTTTAGAAGATGCAAAACAAAAAGGAGGAAAAATATTATATGGAGGAAATAGATTAGATAAAACATATTTTGAACCTACTTTGATAGACTGGATAAAGAAAATGTGGTATATATTATATTTATTTAATAAGGAAGTATCTCTTCATCTGTAGCATTATTAGTAAAAATGAGATAATATAGATGAAGGATTAAAAATTATAGAAAAAAGAAGATATGGATTAGATGCATCAATATTTGGAAATGATATAAATAAAATTAGAAAAATAGCTGAATATTTAGAAGTTGGGGCCGTATATATTAATGCTATGCCAAGGCATGGAATCGGTATTATCCTTATGGGGGTAGGAAAGATTCTGGAATTGGTAAAGAAGGATTGGGTTATGGGATTGAATATACAAGCAACATATAAATCAATAGTATACAACTATAAGGATAAAGGTATTTGGAATTATAAGATATAATTTTTTATAATAATTTAGACTAATAAAATTAATTTAAAATAAAAATAATATGCCAGTCTTAATGATTTCTAGCATAAAATTTTTAGAAAATTGTTCAGATAAATCTAAAGAAGAAAAATCACCTAAAGGATGTAACTGCATAGATATATCAGATCTGAAATATAGATTTCCCCAAATAAAAGAGGATACAAGAGATAAATATTTTCCTTATAGGATTTATAGATGAAAAAAATAAAATTATTAAAAAATTTGCACTATTTAAGGAACGATTAGATGGGAAAATATTAAAAGAATTCGATATATTAAATACAAAATATTATANATACTTACCAACAGACATTTCTGATGAACTTGGTATTGGCCAGGACTATAAAGCAGTATTTATTATTACAAAATATGATAACAAACCTCTTGTTCCTGGGATATATTAAATATGTTGGAACTGGTTCTGAAAAATATCAAAAGTTATTCAAAAATATAGGAGACTATGTTACTAACACTATTATATTCAATAGACAATGAGATTCTCCATGAAGCGATAATTTATGCTTTTAATGCATATATTAAACTAAAAAAGGGAGAGATAGAAGATTCGCGTACCTGGTTAAGAAAAGCACTTGAATCTTTAGAAAAAATTTTCAATTATGAAATAAAGGTATCAGAAATTGAATCAAAAGAATATCCAAAATATATATGTAAATTAATTAAGACATTAAAAAAATTTGTAAACTATGCTGGACCACACGAGGGACCAGCTCCAGAACATACAACCAAATTTATTCTATATGTAACTAAAAAATTAATAGAACATTTATCTTACTATATTTATAATGAAGTCATTTCTATAGATCTTAATAAACCATTAAATTCCAATCCATGTAAAGAAAATGAAAAATATTAAAATTACTTGCATAAAAATGACTGAATTTGATCAGTTGTGTATATATTAAAAGGTTTATATTATTGATATTGAATACACTACAATGATTGGTTTTCATCATTACATATATAATATGGACATACGTAGTGATATGGCTGAACTAGTGCTAAATTACTTACCACAAGGCGGCGCAGATGCGGTCTTGCAGGTCGAGCAGGTAGGTTTTGTAAGGTGCTATAAAATAAAGCTAGCAAAGTTTACTGTGTAGATATAAATGACTATGCCATAATATGGCAAAAGAAAATATTAAGGATGATAGAGCTGTGTTCCTGAATGAAGATGCATCATCAACATCAATACCTGCCAACTCTGTAGATCTAGTCATAATGGTTAACGCATTCCATGATATGGAGAATAAAAATAAGGTAGCTTTAGAAGTAAGTAGAATTCTTAAGCAGGGTGGCCTAGCTTTAATTATAGAGTCTAAACCAGGTTTAACAATGCATGGCCCACCACCTTGGTTAAAAATGAGCCCCAATGTATGTAATTAAATACTTCAATAATCCTCAATTTAAAGTAGAAGGTATAAAGGATTTAGGAGATTTTAAAGCTATAGTAATTAAAAAGCTTTAACTTTTTTAGCTATAGGAATACATTTAACCAATTTATGAGATATTAATAAATTATCTATAATCTATCCAAAAGAATAAAAAATAATTTTTAAGTACAATTTACATAAATAATTTATAATGAAAAAGGTAGGTGATGTTGAATTAAGATTAGCAAAAGGACCTGTTCCACATTATAGAGAATTAAAAGAATTAGAAAGAAGTATAGTAAAAGTAATTATTGAAGAATTTGGAACAGAAGAATTAATAAAAAGATATTCAAATCTATTATGGTTTAATTCTTTAGCATGTTTACTTGGATTTGAATGGAACTATTCTGGAATGACTACTGTAATCAGTAAAAGCATTAAAAGAAATATCATAAAAAAGACAATTTACCAATAATTGTTTTGGGAGGAAAGGGAAAAGATTCTAAAATAACTGAAGAGATAGAAAAAAGAGATATAAAGGACAAATTAAAAGATAAGATAAAGGATATATCAATAACTTCTGCAAAAGTTGATAATTATTTAATTCAAGATGGATTAATTTATATTTTCATTTTTTAATTTCTGAGGAAAAAAGCAATATGACTATTATAAATCAAAAAATGTCAATAAAGGAACAAAAAGTCAGAAGATTTCATTGGATAAATATAAATTATTTTGATGATTCCCAAATTGGTTTTGGATCAAATACAAAAACATTAAATTTAGCATCAAAAGAATCTGAAGAATTAAGGAAAAATATTTTAGAAATACTTAATGATGAAAGAATAGAAAAAATAAAAGAATATATAATAAGATTAAAATCATATCAAAATAAAAATAATACTATATTAAAATATATTAATAAAGAAAACAATGATTACATATTTTATCAAGAATTACCTTACTATTTGAAGATACCCGATAAAATATATTGGAAAGCATTAGAAATTAATAGGACTGTAGAAAATTTCAAGGATCTATTATTTATAAAAGGTCTTGGACCTGGATTATTAAGAGCATTTGCATATACTGCAAAAATAATATATGGAAGTGAACTATCATTCAAAGATCCAATAATATATACATTTGCACATGGAACAAAAGTTGGAAAACCATATTATGTTAAAAAAGCATTAATGTTAGAAACAGGAGAATTATTAAAGAATGCAATTGAAGAAGCAAAAGTTAATAATAATAGTTAACTTACAGAGCTTTAAGAAAATTAAATGAATTAATTAATATATGAAAAATTTATAAAATAATGGTGTTATATATTACTAAATGGCTGAAGAAATTTTAAGTCAGGAAGATAAACAAACATTAAAAGAAATGTTCGACAAAAGCTTGAAGAACCAGGTAGAAATAACCGTATACTTGGATGAAAAAAATAATAAGGAAACTAGTGATTTTGCAAGAAAAATTGGAGAACTATTAATGCAAATAAATAATAAGATAAAGTTTGAATTCCTAGATGCATATGATCCAGAAGGTAGAAGAAGAAATGAAAAGCAAGAATTTATTAATAGATAAATATGGAAATAGAAGAGGAACAATATTTGTATTCAAGAAATATCCAGGAATTATATATTATGATTACCATCTGGAGAAGAATTTCCAATATTTTTAGAAGATACAATACATGTATCAAATGAACATTTTGACATAGATCGGAACTAAAGGAAATGAAATTGGCATTANTAAATGAACCTTTAGTATATATGTATTTGTAACTCCAACATGTCCATATTGTCCATATATGACACATCATTCCCATCAATTTGCAATGGTAAAAAATAATATTAGAGGAATATGATCGAATCATATGAATTTCCAGAGTTTGCTGAAAAATTCAAAGTATATGGTGTACCACATAATGCAATAATAGATAAAGACGGAAATACTATAACAGAATGGGAGGGGGCTATTGCAGAAATGGAAATATTTGCTAACAAAATAAAAGAAAGCTTAGAAAAAGTTTCTAAATAGATATATTTTTATAAATTTTGACAAATATTGGATTTTTATGTTGAATAACTATAGAAAATTGATACAAAAGATAATCCAATAACAACAATAGGTAATGGAATATATATTTTCCATATATCCGAAGCTTCATAGTTTAATATTAAAAACCCCGAAAACCCAATTGAAGTAATTGCAAGTATATATATACCACAAAATCCATATGAAAAAATTATTGAAGATTTAGCAAAATATAACAAAAAAATATCAGATTCATATAAATTAGCTGATATTATTATTGGCATTTCTCATAGAGGACCCCGATATAATCAACTAGAAAGGAAAATAAATAGAAAACCAGTAGAAATTTTATCAGATGACAGTTTAATAAGTAAAGTAGAAATGATAACAAATAATAATGCTTTATATCAATTAATAAATAATAAAGGAGACATTGAAATAGCCGTTAAAATAAATATTTTCCAAAATTATCAAAGCCTTGATTTATAAAATTTTTTGAATATCTTTTTTCTATGCCAATAAGTTTATCACTAGGAAATATATCTACCACAGAAAATCTAGATAAAGAATGGGATNTAATTATTGTAGGAGGAGGTCCTGCAGGTTATTCTGCGGCATTATATTGCGGAAGATATAGATTAAAAACATTGATAATAACGAAAGATATTGCAGGAACATTAAATGATGCAGATATTGTTGATGACTATCCCGGATTAGAAAACATTAAAGGATCTGAAATGGGAAAAATATTTAAAAAACATGCAGAAAAATATGGAGCAAAAAAATTACTGGAAAGCGTTGTTAGAATTGAAAAGTTACCTGATGGAAATTTTAAAGTTCTTACTAATCTAGGTAAAGAATTTATTGCAAAAGCTATTATAATTGCAACAGGCTCTCAAAGAAGAAAATTGGGTGTTCCTGGAGAGAATTTAAAAGGCGTATCACATTGCGCAGAATGTGATGCTCAACTTTGATAGATAAAATGCTGGAGTAGTTGGTGGAGGAAATAGCGCATTCCATGATGCTCAAGTACTAGCACAGCATGCAAAAGAAGTATATATAATTCATAGAAGAGATGAATTTAGAGCAGATCCAGTAAAAGTTGAAGAAGCAAAAAAGAATCAAAAAATTAAATTTATACTAAATAAAGTTGTAAAAGAAATAAAAGGAACCGAAAAGGTTGAAGAAGTAGTTTTGCAAGATACAAAAACAGGAGAAATTAGCTCAATGAAATTGGATGGATTATTTGTAGCAATAGGATTAGTTCCATTATCTGAAATAGTTAAGAGTTTAAATGTAAATATGGATGAAAGTGGACATATAATTGTAGATCAATGTGGAAAAACAAATGTAGTAGGATTGCTTGCTGCAGGGGATGTAACAACTCAGATATGCAATTTAAGACAGGTTGTTACTTCAGCAGCACAAGGTGCTGTAGCCTGCATTTAGTGCTTTCCTGTATATTAAAACAAAGAAATGGTAAAAATTGAAGATATAGTAAACAAACTAAGAGAAGTAACAGACCCTGAACTTGGATATGATATAATATCTCTAGGAGAAATAGAAGATGTTAGAGAAGAAAATGGAGAATATATTATAAAATTCTTACATATCATCACCTCTTTGCCCATTTATATCTGCAATTTTAGAACAAATAGATGAAAAATTGAAAGAATTAAATATATCACGAAAATTCAAAGATAGAGATAGATTTTGAAAATAAATGGAGTTTAGATAGAATAAGCCCAGAAGTAAGAAAACAATTGGGAATATAATGGACAATAAAATTAAAAAAGAATTTGAAATGTTTTGTAAAATAAGCGGAGGAGAATATAGAGAAGGGACATATATATGAATGTATAAAAGATAAATATTATATTAGGGTATGCTGAAGAAAATGGATTAACATTCATGGCAGGTTCAAATATAACCTCAGATTTCGAAATATTGAATATAAAAGATTGTAAAATAGTTGATTGCGAAAGATTAACAAAAAGTAATGAAATGAATGAACTAGAATATTATATATTTAATATTTACTTAGATAAAGGTGTTATTATCAATAAGAAGAAAAATAAAAGAGGATACAATTAGTTATATATTTAAAGAACTTCAGAAATTGAAGATGAATCTTCAATAGTATTTTAAAATTTTTACAAAAATATTAAATGAAAGGGACCGTGGTCTAGAGGCCTAGGACATCACCCTTTCACGGTGGCGACCGGGGTTCGAATCCCCGTGGTCCCAAGATTTATAAATAATTTTTATAAAAATCTTAAATGCCAGAAATATCATTGTTAGAAAAAGCCACTGATAAAGATGCAGTTGATAAAGATAAAAAAATATATAAGTTAAAATATTTCATAAAGGATGAAACTCCAAATTTCTTAAATGTTTTAAGAAGAGCAATATTAGAAGAAGTAAAAACATTAGCAATTGAGGATGTTTATATTATAGAAAATAGTTCTGCAATTTGGGATGAAATGCTAGCACATAGATTAGGTTTGAACGTCATATAAATACTCCTGAAAATATTAAAGAAAATGAGGAAGTAAAATTTTATTTAGAAAAAAATGAAAAGGGATATGTATATGGATCTGATTTAAAAACGAGATAGGGATAGATGCATATGTAATTTATCCAGAAACAATGATTGCCTATATTGATGAAAATCAAAAAATAAAATTAGAAGCTGTTGCTGTTCTTGGTAATGGAAAACAGCATGCAAAATTTATACCTGGACATGTTTATTATTATAGAACTGGAGAACTTAAATTAGAAGGAAAACTTAGATGAAAAAGAATTGGAAAATCTAAAATTGTTAGGAGTAGAAATAAAGAAAAATAAAATACAAATACCAAAAGAAAAAGAATATGATAGAACTTTTTTAGATGCAATAGAAAGGGCTTCAAATGAAAAGATAAAGGTTATACCAAAAGATGAATTTGTTTTTATTATAGAATCATTTGGACAATACTAAGCAGAAAAGTTAATACCTTTAGCTATTAAAGAATTAAGAAATAAATTAAATAATTTTATTAGAATTTTTATCTAAATAAACTTATAAATAAATATTATATAATTTATTAATGGACTGGAAGAAGTAATGTTTTAGCTTCTGTGTTTTCGGTATTAGTATCTATAGTATCACAGGAAATAGCAACAGCAGTAGCAGTATCATTACTAATATATATGCTAGTAAAGGAGATGGATAAATGCATTATATCAAATCTTGGATTAACATTAGAATTTGCAGGAATGCTAATATATATAATGGGAATTCTATTACAGCCATTATATTCAAGCTACCAATCAATAGTTCAAGCTGGAGTTTACCTATTAGTAATAGGTCTAGTACTATTAATAATAGGATTGTTAGTAGTTATGTTAGTTAAAAATAAGGTAAAAGAAAACATATACGAAGCATAGTCCCTTTATATATTTTTTTATATATATTTTTTGAATGGATAAGAGACCCGATTACAAAATAATCGAAAAAGAAATATTAGATCTTTGGAATAAAAATAAGGAAATTTTCAGATTTAATATTAATGAAGATAAAATATATATAATAGATAATCCACCTCCATTTACTTCTGGAGAAGCACATATGGGTCATGCTCTAGAATTTATATGGATAGATTTTTTGGCTAGATATAAAAGATTAGAAGGACATATATGTTCTTTTTCCTTTGGGATTTGATTGTCATGGTTTGCCAACAGAATTAAAAGTTATAAATAAATTAAAGATACGAAAGAGAATAAGGAACAATTTATAAAAGCATGTATTGAATGGACAAATAAAATGATTGAATCTATGTATAAAACGTTTGAAAGATTAGGATCATCTTTTGATAGAGATAAAGTATATAAAACAATTGATAGAAAATATGAAGCCTTGGTTCAATATACATTGATAAAAATGCTAATGATGGTTTAATTGAAAGAAAGAGATATCCAATAATGTGGTGACCAAAATGCCAAACAGCAATTTCAATGCAAGAAGCTGGATATTTAGAAAAAGAAGGATATCTAATATATATAAAATTACCAACAAATAACGGAAAATATATATTAATAGCAACAACAAGACCAGAATTAATGAATTCATGTTCATTAATATTAATTGCAAAAAATAAATATGTAGAAACTGAAAATAATTTAATTGTATCAAAAATATATGCAGAAAAAAATAATTTAAAGATTATAAGAGAATATGATTATAAAGAATTAGAAAATATAGAAGTTAAAATTACATTTAATCAATAGAAAAGTAAAAATTATTTCAGATAATGATGTAGATAATAATTTTGGTACAGGAATTGTATGGGTATGTACATATGGAGATCCTCATGACTATAAAATGGAAAGAAAAATATAATTTACCTGAAATAATTTCTNTATCTGAAGATGGAAGAATAATATCAAATATAAATGAAATAAATGGATTAAAAATTGAAGAGGCAAGAGAAAAAATAAAAGAAATATTAAAGGATTATATATATAAAATAGAAAAAATAAAACATAAGTATATTATCACATACTGAAAGATCTGACTGTTTATCACCATTAGAATTTATTCCAAAAGAGACAATTCTTTAGTAAAAATAAAAGATTTAAAAGAAAAAATATTGGAATGGCAAAAAAATATTAAAATAATTCCTGAAAGTGAAAGAAAAAAATTAATTGATTGGATAAATAATATAGACCAGGATTGGAATATCTCTAGAACAAAAATGATATGGGGTCTCACATTTCCATTTTATGAAAAAGATGGAAAAATATATCCAGTAAATATAGAAGAATTACCAATTGATCCAAGAATAGATAAAGAAAAAATGAAAAAATACGATGGAAAATTCTTTGAAGATGAAACTGTTGATGTATGGATTGAATCCTCAATAACATCAATAATAATATTATATAACGCATTAACTGAAAATAAAGAATTTAATCCAAAAGAATTGCCAGAATTATTTAATAAGATAAAAGAATATTTGCCTGTAGATTTAAGACAACAAGGATATGAAATAATAAGAACATGGCTATTTGATACAATTGTAAGGGTAAATTTATTAACAAATAAAAGCCCATGGAAGTATGTATTAATCCATGGAATGGTATTGGATGAAAAGGGAAGAAAAATGTCAAAATCACTGGGAAATGCAATAAATCCAAATGAGATAATGGACAAATATTCTCCAGATGCTTTAAGATATTGGGCTTTATTAGCTGCACCAGGTAATGACTATAGATTTAGTACAAAAGATATTGAATCTGGACAAGCATTTATAATAAAATTATGGAATATTGGAAGATATATTGAAATGAATATACAAAGAAAAGCCAGAAAAAATTTTAGAATTAAAAGATGAAGACAAAGAGATAATAAAAATATTAGAAGAAAATATTAAAAAATCTAAAGAATATATTGAACAATTTAGAAATTCTGAATATTTAAAATTATGGAGAAAATTTACATGGGAAGATTTTGCAAATAATTATTTAGAAAAAATAAAGGAAAGGATAAAAAATAATGACAAAACTGCAAAATATTTATTATATACTATATATAAAAATAATTACAAATTAATGTTACATCCAATTTTCCCATATATAACAGAATATATATATCAACAAGTTATATAGAGAAAATATATTAATAATTGAAAATAAAATTAATGAAATAAAAGATTTAGTTANNTAATAGAGTGATTTAAAAATATAATAAAATTATCTTATAAAANCTTCAGCCAATTCCTTTATTTTTTCATAAAAATTATTAGCCTTAGTAACTGCAGAAGATAATAATACACCTTCAGCTCCAAATTCCAATGCTTTTTTTACATCTTCTTTATTACTTATACCAG
>NZ_OV100765.1:428870-431013 GCF_920984865.1 Candidatus Nanopusillus massiliensis
ATACTTTAATATTTGAATTAATTTCTTTTATCATCTTAACAGAATTTATTACTATCTCAGGTCTTGCAGTTGATACAGAAATTCCAGTTCCTATTAATTCTGGCGGTTCTACAGCAACATAATCTGGATTTAATTTTGCAACTGCAGCAGCTACAATATTATCATTTGCACATACTACTGTAATTAAACCTAACCTTTTTGCTATATTTATTGCCTTTTCTATATCTATACCATTTTCATTGGTTTTTCTGAATGATTTATTAAAGTTCCAACAGCACCAGCCTCTTTTACAGCTTCGGGTAATATATATCCTGTATAAGCACCTGGCTCAATTGGATCTATATGTTGTGAAAATATTTTTACTTTCTTTGCATTTCTTGATAATAAATATATATCAGGAAATTGCGGAGCAATTCCTATATCAATATTATATTCTTCAGAGACTTTTTCAGCAGCTTCTAATAATTCTAATCCCCTTTTTCCAATTGTTTCTATATAAGATTTTAAATTTATAAGCAACATTTTATAATTTATAAAATTCGTAAATTCTATAAAAATTTATAATGTGGCATTCTTTATCTATTGAAGAAGTATTTAAAAAATTAAATACTTCATATAAGGGTTTAAATGACTATTAATCTAAAGGAGGTTAAAAATATATGGAGAAAATAAAATAAAATTAGAGAAAAAGAATTTCATAAAAATTATAATTGAATATTTAAAAAATCCATTCCTATTATTGTTTCTTGTTGCAGATATATTATCAATTATTTTTGGTGGTATTTCTGAAGGATCTGCAATAACATTATTTCTAATATTATATGTAGTATCAGATTACTTACATGATAAAAAATCTGAAAAAATAATAAAATCTTTAGAAGAAAATATAGAAAGCAATGTTTTAGTTATTAGAAATGGAAAATATAAATATATAAAATCATCAAAAATTGTTGCCAGGGGACATTATTGTATTAAAATATGGACAAAGAGCTCCTGCAAATATAAGAATAATAGAATCAATTGACCTAGAAGTTGATGAAAGCTCTTTAACTGGTGAAGCAGAACCAGTAAAAAAATATAATACGATATTACCAAAGGATATTCCAATAAAAGAAAGAAAAAATATGATATTTCAGAATAGCTATATAATAAAAGGAATTGCAATGGGTTGTAGTTGAAACTGGAAACAATACATATTATTGAAGTATATACAAAAATATAACAAAACAAAAAAGAAATAAATCTCTACTACAGGAAGAATTGGATAGATTCTCATATTACATGATAATAATTATCATCAATAAACGTAATTATATCTTTTGTAATATTATTAATAAAGAATATAATAAATTTATACCAGCNNATAATATTCGTAATAGCTTTAGCTATTGTTGTAGTACCAGAAGGATTGCCTGCAGCATTAGTATTAATATATACAATAATAGCCAAAAATTGGAAAAGGATCATATATATGTAAAAGATCCCAACATATTGGAAGATATTAGCAATATAGATACTGTTGTTTTAGATAAAACTGGCACAATTACATATAATCGAATTAGTTATAAATAAATTTTTTTATAATGGAAAATTTTATATATAAAATATATAAAAATAAAGTAGAAATAATTTTTAATAAAAAAATAGTAAATATAGATGAAATAAAAGAATTCTTAATATTTTTGTATAATNNNNTAAAAAATTATTTAACAATAGATATAGAAAAAAATGCTTGGANNTCCTATCAAATTTATCAATATATAAACTTGACAAAATATTTAAAAAATTCCAAATTCTTAGAAAGATATTCTATAAATTATTTTGATCCATACAGAAAAAGATCTTGCTGTAATAGTAAAATATAATGATAAAAAATATGCAATAATAAAAGGATCTCCATCCTCCCTTTTATCTATTTCAAAATATATAATAATAAACAATAAAACATTTAGAATAGACAAATATAAAGAGAAAATTGAAAAAATTGAAAAAGAATATGGAAAAAAGGGTTATCAGAATCTTGGCAATTGGCATTAAAGAAATAGAGAATGATAAAGAACCCAAAAAAGATATAACATTCCGAGGCATTATTATTTATAAAAGATAGAATAAAAGAAGTAAACTTTAAAATATATAAAAGAAT
>NZ_OV100765.1:431065-431232 GCF_920984865.1 Candidatus Nanopusillus massiliensis
ATACATTAGGAATATTAAGATTATTAAATTTAGATTATAAAATAATAGATGCAAATGATATAAAAAAATTAAATGAAAATTACTTAAACAAGATATTAAAAGATTATCATGTTATATAAATGCAGATCCTTTAGATAAATATAGAAGAATAAAGACATTAAAGGATA
>NZ_OV100765.1:431243-431320 GCF_920984865.1 Candidatus Nanopusillus massiliensis
AGTATTATTTGTTGGAGATGGAACAAACGATGCAATAGCATTGAAAATATCTAATGTTGGTGTTACATTTTATAATG
>NZ_OV100765.1:431392-432174 GCF_920984865.1 Candidatus Nanopusillus massiliensis
ATTATAGAAGGAAAAAGAATTATATACAATCTAAAAGTATATATTTTAGTATTATTATCAGAACTACTTGGAATATTTTTATTTATTTCAATTGGATTTTTTATATATAATCAAATATTTCTACAGGCTTTACAATTATTATTATTAAACTTAGTAATTGAAACAATTAATTCATTATATATGGGATCAGCAAATGTTAAAGATAAGAAAATGCTAAAGAAAATGAAGGTTAAAATATTTGATAGATCTACAAAATTAGAAATAATAAGAAATATGATATTTATTGGCCTTTCTTCTACAATTGTATCTCTANNNACAAATGATAATAGTTATATAATAATATTATTCTTAATAGCAACACAAGGANTATTATATATTCACTATGAAAAGGTATTTTCATTAAATAAAAACAAAAACAAAGGAATACTATATATCAATATTCCTAGCAACATTTATAGCATCCATATTNNNAGTTAGATATTTAAGAAAAATTGTTCAATTTATAATACCATCTATAATTGATATAGTAATATTTGCAATAGTTTCATTATATTTCTTCTTTATATATTCAATAATAGAAAGAGTAGAAAATGTCAGAGGTATCTGNATGTCATCATGTATCAGCTAACNNTGACCTTCATCACTATTTTTAATAATATTAATATTAAATATAATCAATATGNNTCTTCCACAAAATATCAATTATATTTCCTATTTATAAAAAAAGTAAATATCTAGAAAATAATATTCAAAAAATATTAGAAGATCCTTATCCAAATGAT
>NZ_OV100765.1:432183-432561 GCF_920984865.1 Candidatus Nanopusillus massiliensis
ATAATAATATCAATAGACTCTCCAGAAGAGTGATTTTTTAAATAAATTAATTGAACTAAAAAATAAATATAAAAATATAACATTGGTTATATCAAAAGAAAGAAGGGGAAAGGNNTCTGCAACTAATGATGCAGTAAAAATATCTTCTGGAGAAATTTTATTTTTCTTTGATTCAGATGTTATTATTGATTATATTAATATAAATGAACATGTCAAAGAATTAAAAGAATATGACATAATAGAATGCTATAAAGAAATAATCAAAAGGGGCTGACTCAGTCATCTTATTTTTATAGAATTTTCTTCATATTTTGATATTATTGATGTCATTATTAAATAGAATAAAAAGACACTTATTGTTAAATGGTGGTGGATTTG
>NZ_OV100765.1:432596-432778 GCF_920984865.1 Candidatus Nanopusillus massiliensis
ATATTCTAAGGTATATGTAGAAGATGTAGATTTTGCTATGAAAGCTGGAAAAAAAGGATATAAATATTATACGTCAACAAATGTAAAATTATTAAGTGAACCATTAACAAGTTTAAGGAAATGGATTGAACAAAGAAAAAGATGGGGTTTTGGACTGATAGAAGTAATACTAAATACATCTG
>NZ_OV100765.1:432816-433233 GCF_920984865.1 Candidatus Nanopusillus massiliensis
CTCCTATATTAATACTTCTAATTTTATATTTACCATATTAATATAGACTTATATATATATTTACTTGCCAGTTTCTTTTTTATATCAATTTGCTACAAATAATATACAAAAATCTATCTAGCAATATTAGTTTTATATATTTATTAATATTAAGTCCATCATCTATTTTCAGAGTATTTAATATTCTATACTATAACTTTATTATACATACTATTAACATCTACTTACATATATTTACTAATTTCAATAAAGAGAAGAAAACTATACAATTTTCTCCCATTTATATTATTTTCAATATTATATATACCATTATATGAAATAATAATAATATATGATATAATATACTATGGAATATTTGAAAGGGCTCCAAAGATGAATTGGAAAGTTTAATGATGAAGAAAATAATAATATTGGGAA
>NZ_OV100765.1:433249-433540 GCF_920984865.1 Candidatus Nanopusillus massiliensis
CTACTAAAAATAGAAATCATCCAGGCATATTTATAAAATTCAATAAAAAAGGAATTTTATTAGATTGTGGAGAAAATATACAAAGACAATTAAGGAAAAAGAAAATTTCACCAACAAAANNNNACTATATATTAATTACACATTGGCATGGAGATCATGTNTTAGGATTACCAGGTATATATCCAAANTCTCTCTAGCATGAATTATAATAAAAAATTAAATATAATAACTCTATAAAGAAAATATAGAAAATTTAAAAAGAATAATTGAAGNNNNTATGATTCCAATAAA
>NZ_OV100765.1:433545-434599 GCF_920984865.1 Candidatus Nanopusillus massiliensis
ATAGAAATATAATAGAAGCAAGAGAGGGGTTAATAGTTGATGAAGAAGATTTCCAAATATATGGAATAAGGACAAAGCATTCCANAACTTCTTATTCATATTATATTATAGAAAAGAACTACATTAAACATAGATAAAAATCTACTAAATAAATATAATATAAAAGATAAAGAATTGATTAAAAAATTAAAAGAAGGAAAAGAAATAGAAATAGATGGTAAAAAGATATCTTATAAAGATGTAGGATATATAAAGAAAGGAATTAAAATTACATATATTACTGATACAATATTTTTTGATAAATGTATTGATTTTGCAAAAGAATAGCACAATATTAATATCTNNNTCTACATATTTTTTCCAAGCAGATCTAGCAAAGAAAAATATGCATATGGATTTTTTAGAAGTTAGAGAAATATTTAACAGAAGTAATACACAAAATATTATTATTAACACATTTTAGACAAAGATATGAAGAAGAAATGGAAAATATAAGAAAAGATATTGAAGAAAAAAATGAAAATGTCTATATATTGGATGACTTTGATGAAATAAATATATATAAAGATAAAATAGAGTTAAAATTAAAGAAAAATAAAATTATTTATAGAGTAATGAAAAAACTGGAGAAATATTAAGACTCAATTAATTTTTTCAATTCTTCCTTTAATTCTTCTAATTCAGAAGATATATCATCTAATTCCTTTCTAATTTGATTATTATCTTCCTTATTTTCTTCTTTTATTACTTCAACTTTTGGTTTCTTCTTCCTTTTCTTTTTTTCTATAATTTGCCACCTTATTTAATTCTTTAGAATTAATTTCCTTATATAATTCTTCTATCTCTTTTGTTTCTGGTAATTAATTTAATAATTCATCTATTACATCTTTTATAGACTTTATATTTTCCAATAGTTTATCTAATCTCTGGCTTTTAACTTCATGATCTTTTATATCTTGNAATACGTCATATAATTGTAAATATATATTTTTCTTTACTCTCTTAATTGCTTCTAATATATCTCCTCGCAGGTTAGGATTTCAACATATAGATT
>NZ_OV100765.1:434622-434711 GCF_920984865.1 Candidatus Nanopusillus massiliensis
ATTTTATGCGCCGGCCGGGATTCGAACCCGTGTAAACGGCTTTGCAGGCCGGCGTCCTAGGCCTCTAGACTACCGGCGCTCTCCATTCT
>NZ_OV100765.1:434717-435014 GCF_920984865.1 Candidatus Nanopusillus massiliensis
ATATACCTAGCACACTATTTATATTGCTTTTCGATTCTTCTAATTTTTCTTTTAATCCTTTTAAACTTTCTATTCTCTTATTCTCATCTTCCTTCAATTCATTAACTATCTTTTCTACTTCAGACATCTTNNNCTTTAATTGTTGCAATAATTCTCTANCCTTCTTATAATCTTCTATCTTAATTAACAATTCTTTTCTTACTTCTAATGGTTTTTCCTCTTTTAAATGCTGTTTACGAGTTTTCTCTTTAATTTTTTCCTTCAANNNNGGTTTAGTTTCTTGTAAAGTTGATTGTT
>NZ_OV100765.1:435090-435161 GCF_920984865.1 Candidatus Nanopusillus massiliensis
GGTTATTGCTCTGAACTCCACCAAAATTAGTTTGTTGACCATTNNTGCAAATTGTTGCTGACCAAATCCTT
>NZ_OV100765.1:435301-435436 GCF_920984865.1 Candidatus Nanopusillus massiliensis
TCCAAGTTGATCTTTTAAATTATCTAAATCCCCATAAAATTCTTCTTCTTTTTTCTTCTTCTTAAATAAACTCAGTACCATATAAGAATAATTAACAAGTCATAAAATATAAATCTTATTATTCAAAAAATACAA
>NZ_OV100765.1:435442-435853 GCF_920984865.1 Candidatus Nanopusillus massiliensis
GTTCTATATGGCATTGCCCNNNNTTTCTTAGATTCCTTTGATTCTTCTTCATATTCTATAAATATATCTTTAACATTTAATTCAGATTTAAACAAATCCTTAGCAGAATTTAGTAGTTCATATTCTTTTTCTCTATCAAGAAATTCATCAAGTATATATATGTTTTTCTTTACAAAAAGCAATATATCTTTATAGTTTTGATAATTATTTAAAAATTCATCAATCTTGTCTTTATTATTTCTTAATTTATTAAATAATTCATACTTTTCTTTACTTGCAATTATTATTTTTATTTTATCAAATTTTTTATTATTCATTAATATTTTTAACTTTAATAAATCATCCTCTTACAGATTTTACATACTTTTCATATTTTTCATATTCATCCGTATAACTTAAATCTTCTGGATA
>NZ_OV100765.1:435873-436199 GCF_920984865.1 Candidatus Nanopusillus massiliensis
AAACCAATTTTTTCAAATATTTCAGAAATAAAATGAGNNNNTATTGGATATAAAAATATTGCCTTATATTCAATATATTTATTTATAACTTTTCCATTTATTCTACCTAAAGATCTCTTCAAATACCATTCAAAAGAATTATCTAATTCAAATATCTTATTATTAATAACATTCATATAATTTAATTTCTCATATTCATCTTCAATTTCTTTTGCCAATTTATTTAATTTATTTTCAAACCATAAATCTATATAACTTTTTTCATATTCCTGATGTTTATTATAATTTTCTATTGAATAATTAAAGAATGACATTAAATATTTTAT
>NZ_OV100765.1:436208-436368 GCF_920984865.1 Candidatus Nanopusillus massiliensis
TGATTTATCTAAATCTATTTTTGCATCATCATAAGATGAATTTGCTGACANNNCAATAATAAATCTTAAGATCTTAGAAGAATATTTTCTTAAAGCATCTCTTAATGATATATAGTTTCCCAATGATTTTGACATTTTTCTTCCCAATGCATATCAGCAT
>NZ_OV100765.1:436389-436672 GCF_920984865.1 Candidatus Nanopusillus massiliensis
CTTGGCCAATATTTTTTATCAAATATTGCAAACATGATGGAAAATAAAGAATAATAAATGATTTAGAATTAAATCTTTTCCAGAACTTCTTAAATCGACTGGATACCAATATTCAAATTCTTCTTTCATCTTTTTTGCAATATCCCCATATTTTCTTATTATTTCTTCTTCATTTCCTTTATTCAAAAATATATAATCAAATAAATCATCTTCAATTTTATTTGGATCTATGTTTTTTATTAAGTGCAGCAGTTGTATAAAATGCCATATATATTGTAGAATC
>NZ_OV100765.1:436766-437011 GCF_920984865.1 Candidatus Nanopusillus massiliensis
TCAATTTTTTGCTGAAAATCTTGTTTTACATAATCAGGATAAAAGTTNNNATTATCTACACATTCATGGGCAAGTTTTTTCCATTCAGGATCTGAATATTTTAAGAGAACATTGATTATCTATAATTTTTACAATACATAAATTTCCAGATCTGGATTCAAATCTTGGTTTTAATGTATAATGTAATTTTGCTATATTGTTTTCTATAAAATCTTTGGCTATATTANNNTTTGCCTCATATATTT
>NZ_OV100765.1:437017-437192 GCF_920984865.1 Candidatus Nanopusillus massiliensis
CACTATATTTTCCAAAGATATCTGTTAATATTCCATTATAATATTCTAAAGAATATATTTCCTTTGGTGCATCTTCTAATTTTTGTAAATCTTTTTGATTATTTATTTTCATTTTTTCAACAATTTCCTTTGCTGGTATATTATATCCAGAAACCTTAAATAAAACTTTCATCTT
>NZ_OV100765.1:437314-437421 GCF_920984865.1 Candidatus Nanopusillus massiliensis
CAGATTCTGCAGGCAATATTGGTATTTCATCTTTTGTTAATGGATTTATAAATTCTTTTCCAATTAGTTCCTTAACATCAATATCCTTAATTTTTTCTAATTTATAT
>NZ_OV100765.1:437554-437681 GCF_920984865.1 Candidatus Nanopusillus massiliensis
TGGTCTTAATGTAAATGCAGGTAATATTATATTTTCATCTTCTTAATCTAAATAAAATTATATAACCTTCTGTAGGCCTGTTCCAGCATATTCATCTGGTCNNNCAAGATAACCAACAGGTATATTT
>NZ_OV100765.1:437702-437774 GCF_920984865.1 Candidatus Nanopusillus massiliensis
TGGATGCTTTCCAGTTNNNATTAATCCCTTTTCTTTCAATTTTCTATATTGCCATTCCTATAAATTTATTAT
>NZ_OV100765.1:437780-437984 GCF_920984865.1 Candidatus Nanopusillus massiliensis
GATTCAAATATGTTGTATAAAATTTCCTTCTCCAATCTATTGAACATCATANATGTTTTATATCTTCTTCAGCCTTTTCTACAAAATATAAAGCCCATCCCGCAGGATCTTTTAATTTTTCTATATCCTCATCAGAAATTCCTTCATCCTTTAATTCCTTTATAATTTTTTCATCTCCATTTCTTAATTTCCATGATTTTGCAA
>NZ_OV100765.1:438127-438433 GCF_920984865.1 Candidatus Nanopusillus massiliensis
GAAATGTGACAAAAAACTTTGGTTTTTCTTTATCAGGATTTGAATAATATATCTGTTTCTCAGCCCATATCTTTTGCCATTTTTTCTCTATCTCTTTAAAGAATTTTATATCATTTTCATTCATAAAGTAAATTTAAATATAAAAATACTTTTAAAATTATTTTTTATGATTTTATTAAATGGCATATAATAAAAAGTATGCTGATTGGAGTNNNNAGGAAAGGGTAGATATATATGCACCTGTAGAAATATTTAATGAAAATAAAATTGGAGAAACACCAGCAAATAAGGATGATGTTGAAGAAA
>NZ_OV100765.1:438452-438533 GCF_920984865.1 Candidatus Nanopusillus massiliensis
ACCTAAATCTTAGCATTTATATTAAATAATTTTAAATATCAGAACTACAAAGTTATATTTCAGATAAATAAAATATCGGGA
>NZ_OV100765.1:438584-438996 GCF_920984865.1 Candidatus Nanopusillus massiliensis
AAGAAGAATAACAAGGAAAGGAACATCAAAGATAGAAGATTCATTTATAGTAAAAACAAATGATGGATATGAAGTGAAAATAAAACCATTAGNTATTACAAGATTTAAAGCACATAAATAATAAAGAGCTGAAATAAGAAAAACATATAGAAAATATTTAGAAGAAAAAGTTTCTTCATTAAAATATTATGAATCAATTGAAAAGGTAATAAATTATGATTTACAAAATGAGATAAAACCAACATTAAATAAAATATTTCCTGTTAGTAATGTTGAAATAAGGAGAATAACAAAAATAAGTCAAATTAAGCAGGAAATTACACAAACAGTAGAAAATAAATAATTATTTTTTAATTTCTATTAAAAATCCTTTAAGATATGACAATTCTTTATGAGGAAATATAACTTTATG
>NZ_OV100765.1:439010-439489 GCF_920984865.1 Candidatus Nanopusillus massiliensis
TTAAATTTATACAATATTTCAAATTTCTTATTTTTTCTCCTTATTAATGTTCTAATTAATGAATAAAATTTTCTTTCATTCAAATCCTGATAAAATGAAAATGTTATTAAATATCCTTCATCAATTAAATCTAAAGCAATAGAATTTATTAACTATCACAACATCCTAATCCCCTTTTCATAATTTTCTGCCAATAAATCTGGAGGAGTCCAATATAATTATATCAAATTTTCTTTTTTCTAAATAAAANTGCTTTAATATTCTATATGCATTATCATTTATAACATTAATAATTTTCTATATTATTTAATTTCAAATTCTTATATAACATACTAATTGATTCTTTATTTTTTTCAATAAAATATTTTTCTTCTCCATTAATAATTATACCAAAAGGTCCTGAATAAGAAAATACATCCAAAATTTTATCTCCATATAATTGAGTTANAATCTTTCTATTTTCTCTTTGATCTAAAAAC
>NZ_OV100765.1:439496-439771 GCF_920984865.1 Candidatus Nanopusillus massiliensis
TCTTTTGTCCTTTTAATATATTTACATAAAATTTTTTATTGACTTCTTCTATTTCAGTTTCATATTTATTTCCATAAATAAATCTGTCTGATANNNTTTAAATATGATCTTTCTCTCTGTTTTCCAATACTTTTTTCATAAATTGTAATATTTTTCCCATATATATCTATTAATGAATCCTTAATTAGATTAATATTTTTATCAAAAAATGCNNTTGTAATTTTGTATTACAAATATATCATTATATTTATATATAATNNAACCTGATAAAAAAT
>NZ_OV100765.1:439782-440113 GCF_920984865.1 Candidatus Nanopusillus massiliensis
ATATACTAATCTATAATGATTTTTATAATTTATTGTTTTTTCTCTATATTCTTTTGCTTTCTTTATTTTTTCCTTTATTTCATTATATATATCTATATTCTCATTATATGAAAATATTCTAATATAATGATNNNGATCTTTTGGATTTATTATTCCCCAAGCTAGAAAATTATTATTATATTTTAATTTAACCAATTCTCCAGGTTCAGCTTCAATTTTTTTAATCCAATTTGTAGAAAAAACCTGTCTTCCCTTTTTTATCTCTCTTTTTACCCTTTCCCCAACTTTAATTTCATATTGCATATTCTGTTGATAATATTAAATAATACAA
>NZ_OV100765.1:440121-440448 GCF_920984865.1 Candidatus Nanopusillus massiliensis
CTATATTACCCATAAATATTAAATCTTTTCCAAATTGTAAATAATTGTAAGAAGTTATAGAAAATCCATATTTATTATAGTAGTAATAATCTCACTGCTCTATTGCTTCTATAGTATAATTACTAACATAATTTGTACTATTACTGATATATAAGAAATATAAATTAGATAAACAGTCCATTTTTTCAAAACAAGATAGATNTAATCGCAACTATGATATTGATATAAATATTGTATTAACGNNNNTTGTACATCCATTAATGAACATTCATTTTCTTTATATATATTATTTGTTATTGATAAAAACTGNNNCCAACCAACTGCAGA
>NZ_OV100765.1:440471-440883 GCF_920984865.1 Candidatus Nanopusillus massiliensis
TGTAAATTATTCAAAAGTTTCATTTGCATCTTCTAATCTATGATATTACTTGATATTTTATTTCTTCACATTCATAATTTCCAAAGCATTGATAATTATTTATATAATTATAAAAATCTGTTATATTTTTTTCTAATTCTTCTTCAGTTATATTTGGATAAAANNTTGGGTATATATACTTTTTGTTCAAAACATAAACTTGCTGCTGTATAATAGTCTCCTAAGGAAATATAATAATTTACAGTACTATTATTTATTCCACTACATATTTCATCCGTTATATTTTTCATAACATCAATATAATCCTGAGGAACATTATATGTATTATTAAATTGCTCTCCTAAATATATATTTTCTAAATTAGGTATTNNATACAATGGTATTATTTTAGAATTATTATAATATGGAGCTA
>NZ_OV100765.1:440934-441190 GCF_920984865.1 Candidatus Nanopusillus massiliensis
TCAACTGGTGCTATTATTCCATTTGGTAACATAAAACCTGTAATTGGATAATTAACTATTGCAGTTTTATTTAATAAAGCTTCTAAAATAAGTAAAGTCAATCCTGCAGNACCAGAAAATCCTTCTGCAAACAATACATCATTTGAACTAAAATAATAATCATAATCATTACATCTATTTGNNNNTAAATTACACACAGCAACCTTCTCAAATAAATATGCTAAATTATAGTTATCATAAAATACAGGGGGTATTG
>NZ_OV100765.1:441251-441736 GCF_920984865.1 Candidatus Nanopusillus massiliensis
ATAAATTATATGATTGATTTAGAACTGCAGGAATATATACCGAATATTCATTGCTATATAAAAAGCTAGACCTTTCATTATATAATAAAAAAGCTAATAGAAATGCTATCAATAATATAGATAATGTAATTGCATATCTTTTATTCATTTTATTCAAAATAGAGAAAATCTTTATAAATCACATTATCATTCAATTTTAAAGAATCAAGTGATTCAATAAATTATTTAAATAGGTACTTATTGTTTTTGGATTATATTTTGTTCTAAAATCAATTTTAAAGTAATATATATTTCTCCCATTCATATATATAGTTTCTTCATCCTTTAACTCCAAATAATAAGCATCATATTTATGTGAATCACTTATAATTCTATTAAAATTCTGTTTTATTATTCTTCTTGCAGTTATAGAAATGTTCTATATCTGTAGACATAAAGAATAATACTTCCATGAGATTCGATTCCTTCAATATTTTCAATTAAGC
>NZ_OV100765.1:441835-442011 GCF_920984865.1 Candidatus Nanopusillus massiliensis
TTCTTTTGATTTAGACNNGGTATAAAAGCTAGAAAGATTAAAAGATTTTATTTCATTAATATTTGCTTTTTTCATCTTATCTTCAAAATTCAGGNCATCAGGTTCTCCAACCATTAGTATAGGACACCCTTGTCATTATTACATTTATCATAATAATATTCAATAAGATATCCATT
>NZ_OV100765.1:442046-442219 GCF_920984865.1 Candidatus Nanopusillus massiliensis
GATTGAGTTCTCAATCTTTCCATATTTTCAAAATATTCTGCAAATTCTTTATTTTTTCCTGATCTAATTTCTCCTTTTTCATTAAAATCTTCTAAAANNNNAGTTGCAGCTACTGTANGTATATTTCCATATTTATTTTTTATATTTTTTAAAAATTCGTTTAATTTCTTTAG
>NZ_OV100765.1:442232-442346 GCF_920984865.1 Candidatus Nanopusillus massiliensis
ATTATTAGGCCTCTAGTTTTCTTATCTATTTTTCTTATTAAATCATCTAATGTTGTTACTCCCCANNNATGAGAATAATTGATAATATTAATATTATCTATTTATAAACGCCGC
>NZ_OV100765.1:442397-442638 GCF_920984865.1 Candidatus Nanopusillus massiliensis
TCCCCTTCAGCCACTCGGGCACCGCNNNATATTAAATTTTTTAAAAATTATTATTTATAACTTTAAGTTGATATGTTATATTCTATATCATATAAAACATTATTAAAAGGATATAATAATTGAATTAATGTTTTATTCTCAATAATTATATTTTTTACATAGCATAATACTGATTGATTTGAATGTACTATTTTATTTTCACATGTTAGATTATAAATATNNCCAGTTATATTTAATCTAA
>NZ_OV100765.1:442658-443224 GCF_920984865.1 Candidatus Nanopusillus massiliensis
TGGCAATTGATAATCAGTTATATTTAAATATAATGTATAATATACATAACTTACATTATATTGATATGGATTTGGATGAAANNNAATATTTCATTGGCATATTTTCTGAACTACTTAAATTTTTGCTAAACAATTTATAAAAAATTATATAAAATATTACAAAAAATATTACTGTAAACACAATAAATGTTATTATATCTTCTTTTTTCATTTAAAATTTTTTAAGAATAAAACTTAAAAAATATTAATGAAAAAAATAAGAGTATTTATTGAAAGATAGTTTACTGAGAATGATGATTGAATTTAATGGAAATACTGTAAAAGATTTACTAAATATGCTAAACTTAGATTCTTCAAGATTTATTGTTGTAAAAAATGNNGAAATTGTAACAGAAGATGATATAATAAAAGANGGGGATTATATAAAAANNNTGGATTCTGTTTCTGGAGGATAAACTTATAATATCTAAAATATTTTTCTATTTTATGTTTGGCCCATTTTATTTAGATTATTATTCAATAACTAAAAAATATGAAAATCTTGAGGAATTAGATTACAAAAAGGC
>NZ_OV100765.1:443238-443342 GCF_920984865.1 Candidatus Nanopusillus massiliensis
ATGGGGGGATCTGGAATTTATGGAGATTATACAAAACAAATATTAAATGATAAAGAAATAGTTGTTTGTAAAGATTATTTTTTACCAAAATTTATTGATAAAGA
>NZ_OV100765.1:443368-443546 GCF_920984865.1 Candidatus Nanopusillus massiliensis
TCATGGAGATACTGAAGAATCATTAAATTGTATGAATGAAGCAATAAATAATGGAAACAAAATTATAGCAATTTCTTCTGGAGGAGAAATGGAAAAAATAGCTAAAGAAAAAAATCTATATTATATAAAAATTGACAAGATCTATCCAGCAACAAGGTATACATTTCCAGTAATTTTG
>NZ_OV100765.1:443553-443676 GCF_920984865.1 Candidatus Nanopusillus massiliensis
TTTTGTCAATATTAGATAAGAAAAAATATTATGAACTATTAGAAATATTAAAAGACTATAGAAAAGATTAAAGGATCTGTCAATATTTGTAAATGATGTAAAAAATCCAATAATGATTTATAC
>NZ_OV100765.1:443738-444006 GCF_920984865.1 Candidatus Nanopusillus massiliensis
TGGTTCTCTGAATATGGAATAATTTCAGAATATAATCATCATGATTTAGAAGGTATATCAAAATTAAATATAGATTTTATTTTATTAAAATTTAATTATTATGAAAGAATTGAATATAGAATAAATTATATGAAAGATCAGTTGGAAATGTAGGAAATAATGTTCTTTTATTTGATCTAAAATATAGAAATTTAATGGAAGAATTAGTTTTAGGTACATTATCATTAAGGACTTTTACATTGAAATTAGCAGAAAAGAATAATGTAGA
>NZ_OV100765.1:444017-444168 GCF_920984865.1 Candidatus Nanopusillus massiliensis
AGTAAAAACATTGCTGGATTAAAAGCATTTTTAAAAAATATTAAATAGAAGTCTATTTCTGATTTTGTTGATGATAATTTTTTTAACTTATAAATCAATATTTAGTTTATGGAATGGTATAATAAAGATGAAATGAAAAAGTTAATAACTA
>NZ_OV100765.1:444373-444474 GCF_920984865.1 Candidatus Nanopusillus massiliensis
CATAGTCAAAGAAGTATATCCTAAAGAAAATGATATAATACTAAATAAAAACACATCTTCTATATTTGTAGGGACTAACTTTGAGATTATGTTAAGAAATG
>NZ_OV100765.1:444632-444886 GCF_920984865.1 Candidatus Nanopusillus massiliensis
TGAGTAAATTAATGATATTTCTAGATAATAAAGAAATAATAGAAAGGTAGAGTNNTGAATAATTGAAATTTTTTAAATCATTTCAAACTTTATTAATCATAATAATTAGAACTTAAGTAGCTATTTATAAACACAATCTTTATCTAAAATAGATATGAAAATAGAAATAGATGGTAAATTATTGCACATAATAAAGNNTCAAGTTAAAGAGTTAAAGATTCTTTAGATTTTATGAATANACTTTCTCAAGATCC
>NZ_OV100765.1:445160-445315 GCF_920984865.1 Candidatus Nanopusillus massiliensis
AAATACACCGAATGGCTAGATGAAAGGAATATAANATCCAGGAAACTTCTAATAAAATTAGGATTTAAAGAACCCTTCAAAAATTAATGAATTCATATACTCCCAGATAGAGAAAACATTCTGTAATCTTATAATGTATGTAGGAAATTATACAT
>NZ_OV100765.1:445347-445622 GCF_920984865.1 Candidatus Nanopusillus massiliensis
AAAAAAAAATTCATAATTTATATGAAGAATAATTTATATTAATAGATTAAATTAGAATTTAAATATTTCAAATTTCTATGAAATTTTTACTTTATCAATAAAAGATTTTTTTTAAAAAAAGNACTACTCACATCTTTTTAACTCAAAAAAATAGTAAACAAAAAAGGAAAAATAATTTTTTAAGAACTAATATACTTCCATGATAAAATCATACCAACTATAGAGAGAACTGTAGCAAATACTACTAGATATATAAAATCTATTGTTAGATTTGT
>NZ_OV100765.1:445637-445768 GCF_920984865.1 Candidatus Nanopusillus massiliensis
ACATTCCCCTTATTACTGCATTTGAATAAGTTAATGGATTTATCTACAGACAATTGGTTTTAACCAGAAAGGCATTGAATTTACAGGATAAAATGCATTACTGGTAAATAGTAATAGGCAGATTGAGTAAG
>NZ_OV100765.1:445818-445891 GCF_920984865.1 Candidatus Nanopusillus massiliensis
TCAGAAAATAGAGAAGAAAGTCCAAAGGACATCAAGAATAAAGCAGCATAAGCTCCAAGAAAGTCAAAGATAT
>NZ_OV100765.1:445899-446002 GCF_920984865.1 Candidatus Nanopusillus massiliensis
GGATAAAATGACATCNCTAACAATACTGCCACAAATAATACAAAAGTAGCTTGTACTAAATATACTAATTACTGAAGATAATACTTTACTTATAATTAATGTT
>NZ_OV100765.1:446045-446125 GCF_920984865.1 Candidatus Nanopusillus massiliensis
CAATCCTTCTATCCCATACCATTGACATACCACTTTGCATTGAAGTAAACAAAGATATAAAAGATAACATTCCAGCAGCT
>NZ_OV100765.1:446137-446223 GCF_920984865.1 Candidatus Nanopusillus massiliensis
ATAATCTGTTGTTCCAAAGGTTTGTTTCAATATTTCCTGCCCGATTTGATCNATTATTACTTTTAGGTATATTCAACCCAGGTATT
>NZ_OV100765.1:446279-446374 GCF_920984865.1 Candidatus Nanopusillus massiliensis
GCTATCCAAAATATTNGTTGTATAATAGATANTAAAAGAATTACTGGAGACTTATACCATTTCTTAAAATCNCTGCTTGTAAAGTCCACAAACCA
>NZ_OV100765.1:446386-446593 GCF_920984865.1 Candidatus Nanopusillus massiliensis
TCTCTCTTCTTCCTCTCTCTTTTGTATTTCTTCAACCATCTTTATCCTCTAGCTCTTCCTTGAAAGTTCTTCTCATTGCAAATACTTCCTNNNNATCAGCCTCTTCATCTCTCATTTTTCTACCTGTATACTCCATATAAACCTCATCCATTGTNNGCTCTGCATTATTGACATTTTAGTTACTTTAACTCCATTCCTTATTAATCT
>NZ_OV100765.1:446606-446816 GCF_920984865.1 Candidatus Nanopusillus massiliensis
GGCAGCCATTTCTTCTCCATCCGTTACTTTTATCCTTAGCATNNTATCAACTTTCTTTATANNTAATATACCATCAAGATTTTGTAATAACTTCATAGCTTCATCATCATTTGAAGTACTTAAAGNAATTACATCACCTCCTATACTTTCTTTTAATTCTTTAGGTGATCCTATAGCAAGTATCTTACCATGATCAATTATAGCTATCTA
>NZ_OV100765.1:446944-447032 GCF_920984865.1 Candidatus Nanopusillus massiliensis
GTCCATCTAAGAATAAAATCTTTGGTCTACTANNTAAAGACATTGCTATTTCTAATCTNNTTCACATTCCTCCACTATATGTTTGTAC
>NZ_OV100765.1:447043-447112 GCF_920984865.1 Candidatus Nanopusillus massiliensis
ATTGTTAGTTAATTCAACCATATCAATAACTCCTTAGCTCTTTCTTTAGCCACATCCTTCTTTATACCA
>NZ_OV100765.1:447118-447247 GCF_920984865.1 Candidatus Nanopusillus massiliensis
CCGGCCATCATCATCATATTTTCCCATCTTGCTAAATCCTCATCTGCAGTGAATTCTTGAGGTACTACTCCAATAGAATNNNTTACTTTTGCTGGTTCTATTAATTATATCATAACCATTAACTATAGC
>NZ_OV100765.1:447252-447374 GCF_920984865.1 Candidatus Nanopusillus massiliensis
CTTCAGTAGGTTTTAATACAGTAGTTAGCATTTTTATTGTAGTTGATTTTCCAGCACCATTAGGTCCTATAAAACCAAATATTTCTCCCTCTTTAACTTCAAAATTTAAATTATCAACTGCT
>NZ_OV100765.1:447485-448034 GCF_920984865.1 Candidatus Nanopusillus massiliensis
AGTTTATTCTACATAAAATAAATTTTGTCAGATACTTTTTGCTATTCTAGACATTTAAACATAACAAAAATAAAAGAAAGGATTAAATATACTTTATCTTTTTCTAATTCTATTATAAGCCAACTTAAAAATAACANNTCTTCCAATAGAATATAGAAAAATTTTATATAACGATTAATGAATAAATAATAACCTGAGAGAAAATGGAATATTATATAAATTAATTTTTACTCATCTTTTCTAATTTTTTCATAAAATTAATAAGAATCCACTTATAATATGTACTTTCATGTGAAAAATAATTGACACCAAGCCCCAATTTTTCCTATATTATCTTTAATACTGAATAATNNNNATGCAAGAACCTGTGATAAATAACTTGATTTATCAAATTTATTTATTTCTTCAATAGCATCTAATATTTTTTTAATTAATCTTCTTTTCTTTCCATATTTTTTAACTATATGGTCCAAAAGTTTTATCAGGATAATCCAAAGTTATTACTTACTTTACTTATTATGTCTTTATATATTTCTTCCAATACTTTAG
>NZ_OV100765.1:448056-448213 GCF_920984865.1 Candidatus Nanopusillus massiliensis
GATATCTTTTATCTAATTCTTTTTCTAAATATTCTAAATCTTTTTCAGAATTTATTAATCTATATAATCTAAAAGAAACAAATTGAGGATAATATTTTAATATATTTGGATATTTCGTAAATAAATCTTTTCCCATTAAATTTATAACATTATGATA
>NZ_OV100765.1:448232-448432 GCF_920984865.1 Candidatus Nanopusillus massiliensis
AATCTATACTTTTTGTTATTTGTATGAATTATTATATATCTAACAATTCTTCCTCCTTTATTTATTAACTGATTAAATATTTCTAATTTTATTTCTTGATTTATTTTATCATTAAAATATATATTTTCAAAGTATTTNGTTAGAATAAATAAGAGATCTTTTGCTTCTATTTTTTCAAAGTTTACATTATCTATAAAATC
>NZ_OV100765.1:448440-448767 GCF_920984865.1 Candidatus Nanopusillus massiliensis
AAGGATCTCTAGCAACTTGATTTAAAAACAATATTAAATCTTCTTCATTTTGTACCTTATAATATGAAACCATTAGAAGAAAATATATTTAATAATTTTGAAAATTTTTCCTTTGGAATTTTATCTTTTAATTTTCTTATAAGATATGGTCTTTGCTAAAACTTCCAATAACTTTTATTATAAAATCTTTTGATGTTTTAATATCTATATCTTTATCAACAATTAAATTTAAACTNNCAGATAAAGCTTCATATATAAAAATTTTTAGTTTATATTTCTCATTTATTAAATATTCTAATATTTCTAATAAAACATTTATTCTTTCAT
>NZ_OV100765.1:448774-449311 GCF_920984865.1 Candidatus Nanopusillus massiliensis
ATTTTCTATGTTTTTTCCAATAGTTTCTATTATAAATTTTGTAGATATTTGAAATATTTTTTCATATTTTATTAACATACTTATCAAATCTTCCAAAACTTTTCCACCAAATCTTTCTTTAATTAAATAAATATAAGTTATGAATTCTTTTGGAATATATAAAATAGTTTTTACTTTAATCAATTCTTGAAAATATTCAATTAACTTATCATTATTAATTACTTCTTCAACAGCTTTTTCGCCTTTTAATTTTATTAAATAATCTATATTTTCTTGAACAATTTCTTTCATTTTTTCTATATCTAAATTATCATAAATTTCTAGATATTCGATTTTTGCTATTCTACTCTAAAAATTCTTCATAATATTTCATAATACTAATATTTAATTTTTAAATTTTAATCTTTTTATTATGTATTCATCAAGAATTTAAAGACAGAGAATTTACAACAAACAATAAATAATATTTTATATTTTATTTATCTTTAAATCAATATATTATAAGTATAAATGGTTTGCTTATTTATTCTATTATTG
>NZ_OV100765.1:449362-449439 GCF_920984865.1 Candidatus Nanopusillus massiliensis
TAAGCTCTTCAATAGTTTACATTAATTTTTATGAAAATCTTTATAAATGTTTACAATTAATAAACAATTAGAGTCTA
>NZ_OV100765.1:449444-449655 GCF_920984865.1 Candidatus Nanopusillus massiliensis
ATTAGCGTCAGGATAAATGAAGAAATAAAAGAACGAATTGGAAAAGCATGGAATAGATATTAGTCAAGAAATAAGAAAATTTTTAGAAGAACTTTATAAAAAGGTCAAGGCTAAAGAATATGTAAAGAAATGGGTTGAAGAATTAAAAGATATTAAACCTAGCGAAAAAGGTTTCTCTACAAAGTCAGTGAGAGAGGACCGTGAGAGTCAT
>NZ_OV100765.1:449670-449753 GCF_920984865.1 Candidatus Nanopusillus massiliensis
TAGAAACAATTTTTCTCTAAAGAGGAAGGTTGGGAAAAAGTAATCAAATAATAGAAGAAGGAGTTACAACTCTAGATCTATCA
>NZ_OV100765.1:449769-449835 GCF_920984865.1 Candidatus Nanopusillus massiliensis
AATGCTTTATGGAAAAAGATTCTTATGGGAGAAATGAATGAGGACATCGCAATTAAAATACTTTAC
>NZ_OV100765.1:449842-449933 GCF_920984865.1 Candidatus Nanopusillus massiliensis
TAAAACGCGAAGCCATNATAATTGTAAACCAAGACGAATACCTGATTGAAGCATTTAACAATTGTTAATAGAAATAAAATAACTACATACG
>NZ_OV100765.1:450058-450250 GCF_920984865.1 Candidatus Nanopusillus massiliensis
TACAACTAAAAATTTTACTACATTAACTAAAATTCTAATGTTATTATATTAATAAAAATTTAAGCAAATGAAAATAATGAAATGAGTTCTCTANTGTATTAAATGTATTCTATTAAAACTATGAAGAAGAATCATTATCTAACAAGCAGCGCGAGACCAAGGAGAAGGTAATCCTTAGCTTTTTACTATATG
>NZ_OV100765.1:450298-450530 GCF_920984865.1 Candidatus Nanopusillus massiliensis
TTCTAAACTCTGGATGGAATTGTGTAGCTACAAAGAAATAATGGCTTGGTAACTCTATCATTTCTACTCTTGGAACATCAGATCTCCAAGATGAGAAAACAAGGCCCTTTTCAGTTAGTATATTAAAGAACTTAGGATTAACTTCATACCTATGTCTATGTCTTTCTACTATTTCAATTGTTCCATAGACTCATGAGCTATTGTGCCTTCAACAATATTAATCTTCCAATTA
>NZ_OV100765.1:450741-450810 GCF_920984865.1 Candidatus Nanopusillus massiliensis
ATTTTACCTTCAACACCNCTAGCTCCAAAACCTGGTAATACAATAACAGCATCAGCATTATCTAATTCC
>NZ_OV100765.1:450850-450981 GCF_920984865.1 Candidatus Nanopusillus massiliensis
ACCAAATAATATTTGNCTTAATCTTTAACTTGGCAGCAGCATGCTTTATGGCTTCAACAATACTTATATAAGAATCATGAAGTTTTACATACTTACCACACATGTATATATTAACTTCATCATTACTATTC
>NZ_OV100765.1:451108-451232 GCF_920984865.1 Candidatus Nanopusillus massiliensis
GTATCTACATCAGGTGATGTAAATACAGCNTTAACTGGTACATTTNTAAATAAAGATATTTTCCTTCTTGTTGATCCCTCAAGAATCTTTGGTGCCCTTGCNNNTATTATATCAGGTTGAATAC
>NZ_OV100765.1:451260-451332 GCF_920984865.1 Candidatus Nanopusillus massiliensis
GCTGCAATGGTTTTGTTTTAAGTTCACCTGTTGTTGATAGCAAAGGAACTAAANNNACATGAACAAACAATA
>NZ_OV100765.1:451411-451536 GCF_920984865.1 Candidatus Nanopusillus massiliensis
CAATCTCAATTAAAATTATATCTGGTTTTTCGCGTTTTCATTACCAACATTATTCTTCTCTTTATTTCTTCAGTAACATGAGGAATTAATTGAACTGTTTGACCTAAGTAATCCCCTTTTCGCTC
>NZ_OV100765.1:451591-451868 GCF_920984865.1 Candidatus Nanopusillus massiliensis
AATCTCAACATCAAGAAATCTTTCATAATGTCCTAAATCCAAATCTGTTTCACCGCCATCAAAAGTAACAAAAACCTCACCATGCTGGAATGGGTTCATTGTACCAACATCCCACATTTAAATATGGATCAATTTTAACTGCTGTTACATTATAACCTCGAGCTTGAAGTATTTTGCCAATAGAAGATGGATTTATACCCTGACCCAACCCAGACAACACAACTCTCATAATAAATATATATTTGGTCTTCATTAAGATAGTATTTAATCAAGTTTA
>NZ_OV100765.1:451939-452134 GCF_920984865.1 Candidatus Nanopusillus massiliensis
CTAACTCTTTATAAACCTCCCACAAATTTATGCCTTAAATGCAATCCAAATCAAAACATTATTTTATAAATTTTGAGAAGTTAGATATTTTTAAAACTTACTACAAGTCAATAGCAATATGGACAATAAATATTCATATAACATTTTAAAAAAGTTTTTAGATGGTATATTAATTAAAAGCAATGAAAATGAAAT
>NZ_OV100765.1:452259-452440 GCF_920984865.1 Candidatus Nanopusillus massiliensis
GCATTGGTAAATATAGATACAATAAGAAATATTACAAAATGTTATTTAAAGAGTGAATGTAANNNAGAAGATTGCATCGATATATATACTCCTGAATTACCTAAAGGTATCTGATCGAATATCATTAAACATACAGTTATAAGCATATTAGATAAAACAAACAAAGTAATCAGAGAATATA
>NZ_OV100765.1:452570-452730 GCF_920984865.1 Candidatus Nanopusillus massiliensis
TTTGATATAATTGTATAATAAGTTANNNTTGATTATACTATAAAATTTTTTATAGAAAAATATTTTCCTTATATAATCGAAAAACTAAAATCTTTTAACAATTTCTTCTAATTTTTCAAAGAAGAAATCAATTTCTTCTTTTGTATTATAAATATACAAT
>NZ_OV100765.1:452751-453113 GCF_920984865.1 Candidatus Nanopusillus massiliensis
ATATTATATAGATCCAAAGGTCTAAATAATANGTAACAACAATGATATCCAGTTCTAACAGTAATATTAAAGAATGTAACATTTTTCCAATTATATGAGGATTTATTTTAAATAATAATGAGAAATATTCTTCTCTATCTTTATAATCTTTTAATCCCATTAATATTACATCTTTATATTTATTTGAAAATTCTTCAAATCTTTCTAAGAAATATTTTGTTAATTCTTGTTCATATTTTTCAATATTTTCCATTCCTAATTTATTTAAATATTTAATTGCTTCTCCAAAAACAATTGCTCCCGCCATATTAGGTGTTCCAGCTTCAAATTTCCAAGGCAAATCATTTAAATATTCTTTATCA
>NZ_OV100765.1:453118-453271 GCF_920984865.1 Candidatus Nanopusillus massiliensis
AATATCTGTAATCATNTCTCCACCCCATAAAAATGGTTCCATATTTTCTAATAATTCTTTTTTTCCATATAATACACAGATTCCAGAAGGTCCCAACATTTTATGAGAACTAAATACTAAAAAATCTACATCTAATTTTTTAACATCTATAGG
>NZ_OV100765.1:453286-453363 GCF_920984865.1 Candidatus Nanopusillus massiliensis
TTTGTGCAGCATCAATCAAAACCAAAGCACCCTTGTCATGAGCAATTTTTATTATTTCTTCTATAGGATTTATTGTA
>NZ_OV100765.1:453382-453481 GCF_920984865.1 Candidatus Nanopusillus massiliensis
TGAGTTATAGAAACAATTTTTGTTTTTTCATCTATCTTTTTTTCTAAATCATCCAAATCTAATTTAGACTCTATAACATTAATATATTCTAATTTTGCT
>NZ_OV100765.1:453501-453605 GCF_920984865.1 Candidatus Nanopusillus massiliensis
ATCTCCATGGTAATAAATTTGAACTATGTTCCATAGAAGATATCAGAATTTTATCATCTTTCTTTATATTATTTAAACCATAAGAATATGCAACAAAATTCATA
>NZ_OV100765.1:453617-453949 GCF_920984865.1 Candidatus Nanopusillus massiliensis
ATTTCTTGTAAAAATTATTTCTCTCCAATCATTTACATTTTATAAAATCTGCAACCAATTTATGAGAATTTTCATATTCTTCAGAAGATATTTCACTTATTTTATATACACCTCTATGAATATTTGCATAATATTTTTCATAAACTTCTTTTATTTTTTCAATAACTTGTCTAGGCTTTTGAGTTGTTGCAGTATTATCAAAATATATTAAATTTGGATTATTTTCAAAAATTGGAAAAGCTTTTCTTATTTCTTTTGGATTGATCATAAACTNNNTTTATACAAAACTCTTATATTTTTTATTTATATTCTATCATAATGAAATATAGTAT
>NZ_OV100765.1:453963-454125 GCF_920984865.1 Candidatus Nanopusillus massiliensis
GGAATGAATAATTTATCTGTAAAGTTTGATAAAGAACTTAATAATGAATTTATTGATAAATTAATAAAAATATTAAATAATTTTGAAATAAAGGAAAGAAATGAAAATTCTGTTTGATAAAGTTAGAAGAAAAAGATGTATAAATATATAAATATGGAGAAA
>NZ_OV100765.1:454136-454267 GCF_920984865.1 Candidatus Nanopusillus massiliensis
AGGCTTTTCTGAAGAAGAAGTTAAAAATATTTTAGATAAAGCTTTAAATGAATAAAAATTATCTAATATTATAAAATAAAGAGAAAAACTTTAAGCTTGAGACTTTAAATCTAATGAGCAGCTAATGTTGC
>NZ_OV100765.1:454577-454654 GCF_920984865.1 Candidatus Nanopusillus massiliensis
TAAAGGATGTTATTTCTGTAGCTTGAGCAACCTGACTTGAAGTAGCTCCAGTNAATGAAGAAAACATTCCAGATAAC
>NZ_OV100765.1:454660-454724 GCF_920984865.1 Candidatus Nanopusillus massiliensis
TACATTAATCCTGCTNTTGCTACTGTCATTAAAATGATTTGTTTTGTTGCAATAATTGGAGTTA
>NZ_OV100765.1:454739-454925 GCF_920984865.1 Candidatus Nanopusillus massiliensis
AATTTAGTAGAATATTGATATTTATAAATTTTTGGACTTTAAAAGGTTCATTTACTATAATCAAAATATAATAAAAGATAATTAAATTAAATTAAAAAGGACCCGTAGCTCAGCTGGATAGAGCGGCGGCTTCCGAAGCCATTGGTCGGGGGTTCGAATCCCTCCGGGTCCGCTTAATTAACTTAA
>NZ_OV100765.1:455000-455306 GCF_920984865.1 Candidatus Nanopusillus massiliensis
GAAATCTACAACATAATATGTAAATAATATATGTATTACCTAGAAAATATACTAAGAAAAATCCTAAATAAATTGATAATGGATATAAATAAGAAACTGTAACTTTTTTATCTTTTAATATAAATATTAAAGGTGTTAAANNTAGCCAGAGTATCATNATATAATTATTTACTAATGCATGAAAAGCTATTTAAATAAAGATTATTTNNNNAATAAGTTCCCAAATAAAATGGATGAATATTTAATAACCATTGCCATGGTGAAGAAATTTGATTTGGAGCATTTACAATATGTCCAGATGTAATA
>NZ_OV100765.1:455313-455399 GCF_920984865.1 Candidatus Nanopusillus massiliensis
CTAATGCACCTAAAAAACTTTGATTAACAAANNAGAGAATCCAAAATATATAATTAATGGAAGATTTAAAGATAAATATATTAATA
>NZ_OV100765.1:455408-455603 GCF_920984865.1 Candidatus Nanopusillus massiliensis
AAATTACATAAAGAAATCTTTTTATTCTACTTATATTAATTCCTTTAATATAATATAAAAGAGGAAATATTAAAAATGCTCCAGGAAATTTTGAAGAAAAAGCTAGTCCAAAAGATATTGATGATTTTAGTATATCGTCNNNTATTAAATAATACAATGATAGGACAAGAAAAGAATGATACATATATATCTAAC
>NZ_OV100765.1:455619-455750 GCF_920984865.1 Candidatus Nanopusillus massiliensis
ATTACCCATATATTTGGATCTGAAATAATNNAAACTGAAGTAATTATTCCTGCAATATTTCCAAATATATTATTACCAACAATTTTTCTAGTTATTAAAAATGATAGAATTATCATTAAATCTCCTAATAT
>NZ_OV100765.1:455849-456227 GCF_920984865.1 Candidatus Nanopusillus massiliensis
TAATTTGTTAAATCTTTTCCAGAAGGAAATGGAACAGTTTGATTTATACTTTAAATGAAATATTTTTGTCATAATATTATATGAAGCNGGAGCATACCATACTNCATCTGAAATATATGAATTTATGGGATAAAATACAGAAACTGTTTGATAAGTATAGAATTAATAATAAAATACCTAAAATTATATAAAAGGTGTATTTCTTTATAAATCCATATAATTTATTTATTATCCTATTTTTCTTTAAAACATCAATAATCCTAAATAAATTTTTCATTATTGATCTATCTTAAAAAAATTTAAAAAGCTAGATTATTTATGATAAACTTTCTATATAAANNNNTGGCATAATTCCATGCTGATGGATATGTTCTTCCA
>NZ_OV100765.1:456300-456581 GCF_920984865.1 Candidatus Nanopusillus massiliensis
GATAACATATGTTTTATTAATTTCTATTTCTGGANTCTGATTTGTATTTTCTAATGTTCCTAATAAAGAAATTGGTGGAATATTATTTAATACAAGGTATCCTGCTTGTACATATGTATTATTACAGAAAACAGCTAAGAAATATGAATAAATATATGAATGATTTTCTTTTATAAATGGCCCNNNATATAATTGAACATTACCAAGAATAACTATATATGAAACATATATTNNAGGTTGTAAATTATAATATTCATATTGAACAAATATAGAATATTTAA
>NZ_OV100765.1:456635-457099 GCF_920984865.1 Candidatus Nanopusillus massiliensis
TTTCCACCATACATTGAAATTAAATTTGCATCAGCTTCCCCATTATAGGATACCATCCTTCTTCAATAATTATTGGTATATTTGATATATTTCCATTGTTTGGAGGTTCTATATNTGATCCTCGTGATGATGTATTATTTAACATTTCAATTCCATNAATAGTTGGAGTTGGGAAATAACTTCCATTTTCAACATTTAAAATCCAGTTATCTTTTGTATCATAAAACCAACCATAAAAATCAAAGACAAGTTGTCCATTATCATAAATACTTAGAGGTCCCCAACTATAATTATCATATACATAANATGACATACCAACATAAGGAGAATATTCTTCATAATAATTTTCTCCTGCAGGTCCTATATACATATAAATTGTAATATTTGAATATGNNGGAATTGAACTTGGCAATCTTACCCACCAAATAGAATAATTACCATAATATCCTGCAAACCATGAAATA
>NZ_OV100765.1:457112-457223 GCF_920984865.1 Candidatus Nanopusillus massiliensis
TAATATTACTTAAATTTGTAAAGAAGAAAACATTTGATCCATTTTCGTTTATTCCATATTCATTCATTATAGAACTATTTATAGATATTTCTTGCTGAAATGGTGAAAAGA
>NZ_OV100765.1:457229-457503 GCF_920984865.1 Candidatus Nanopusillus massiliensis
AATTTGTTAGATTATATATTGATAACTCTAATATTTTTCCGCTAATATATGTTTTAGTTTGATAACCCAAATAATATATTACTCCAAAAATTACAACAACAAGAGCTAATAATATAAATAGATTTCTCATATTCATAAANNNATATTAAAACAATTTTTTTAAATAATTTGTTATTTTATATTAATAGTAACAGACCTAAAATTCCTGCTATAGATATCAATACATAATTTATATTTTCAGAAACNNNNAAAGTAGGTGAAGAAGATCCCATTT
>NZ_OV100765.1:457534-457796 GCF_920984865.1 Candidatus Nanopusillus massiliensis
TGTATTGTCCGTTTACATAAACATCTATATCAATATCTTTCAACCTGGAGATAATACAACCATTTTAAATGGTATTACTAATGAACTATTTGGCTGTAAAGGAGAAGATATGGTAATATTCTTTGATGTTGTTATTGGTAAAATTATTATATAAGAAAATTTCATTATTTCCAATAACTGAAAAAGTTAAAGTTATATTATTAATTGTTGCATTNNCAGAATTTGTTATATTTAAATAAAATACTGTAATTTCAGACTGTAC
>NZ_OV100765.1:457808-457920 GCF_920984865.1 Candidatus Nanopusillus massiliensis
TTGAACTTCAGAAAGTTTGATTAATAGAATTAANNCTCAAAATACCATGCAAATATATGATAGAATTATATATATAGAGTNNTGGTTGTTGTAGTAGTTGCATAAGTTTGTG
>NZ_OV100765.1:457974-458048 GCF_920984865.1 Candidatus Nanopusillus massiliensis
ACTGGTGATTGTTGATGTAGTTGTATTTGTTACATTTGTAGTATATGTTTGAGTAGTAGTTACTGTTGAAGTAT
>NZ_OV100765.1:458502-458636 GCF_920984865.1 Candidatus Nanopusillus massiliensis
CTAAAAGTAGTACAAATGCTACCATAAGCAACATTAAATATTTTTATAAATAATATTAAAATGAGCATAAATTTAAGAATCAGTTTTTATTTTATTAATAGCACCCATTTTATGATTNNATTAAAGTATAATAA
>NZ_OV100765.1:459138-459216 GCF_920984865.1 Candidatus Nanopusillus massiliensis
TAGTGGTTGTAGATGTAGAAGTAGCTGTAACTGAAGATATAACAGCTAATGTGACTTTAGTAGTAGAAGAAGCTAAAG
>NZ_OV100765.1:459252-459818 GCF_920984865.1 Candidatus Nanopusillus massiliensis
ACTAAGATAATTATAAATATAATCAATATAATCAGAATCTTATACAACTTATAAACAATACTTCCTTTACTTCTGCCCTTATCAAACATTATAAAATATTTTTTATATTGCATAATTTATAAAGCTTTTTCATTATTTTCTCATAAGCAAATAAATAACTAAACCTAAAACTATTACTAAAACTATTACAACTTTTATTTCTGTATTATAATTAGAAGAAGAACTTATTGTTTGATTTGTTAAATAATATGTATAACATATATTTGAAAGATATGTTAATCCATTTAATTCTTTTTGATATGTTAAGTTAAAACATAAATCTTCTCCATTTATCATTGGAACATTATCATAAATATATATATATTCTGTAGAATTGTACAATAAATTTCCTATATTAATTNNNTCTTTAAAATTCTGATTATCAGAATATATTGTCAATCCAACATTATATAAAACATGATTCCTATTATCATTTGGATATGTAGATAAAATTACTAATAAAGTTCCATTATTATTTAAATTTATCCCATTAAAAGATANTGACTCTCCATAAACATAGTAAGGTA
>NZ_OV100765.1:460024-460110 GCF_920984865.1 Candidatus Nanopusillus massiliensis
TATATAATGAATATAAACTTAAGTTTAAATTTAATATCCCATTATTATTTATTAATTCTGTTTGATTCCTTACCATTCCATTCCAT
>NZ_OV100765.1:460179-460347 GCF_920984865.1 Candidatus Nanopusillus massiliensis
GATTACCAATTATATNCTTTATAGCAGTATATAGATGAATATAATAATTCATAATTACCTGAAGATATGTTTTCTGGAATTTGATATGAAAAGTTTACTGTATAATTTTCATATGGAAATAAATTTGATATACTATTTAATTCTGCAAATAATACTTGAGTACCAAAT
>NZ_OV100765.1:460369-460902 GCF_920984865.1 Candidatus Nanopusillus massiliensis
ATTATTCCGAAAAATATTTGTGGATAATAATATGGATCATTATTTTGTATCAAAACATATCCTGTAATATTTTGTCCAGCCAATAAATTCTTGATTATATAAATATGCAGAAATTGTAATATTTGGAATATAACTTTGATTATAATAATTAATTTGATAAGAGAAAATATTCCTAGTTGATAAAAATATAAGGAAAGATAATAAAATTAATAATACTTTCTTTTTCATATATTATCCTTAAAGAAAATATTTATAAAAATTTATATCCAATTATTTCTCTTTAATCTTAATAAAAAGGATAATGCTTAGCAGCCTCTTCTGGAGATTCAAATACTGGTAAATATTCCTCAACAGATATTTTTATTTGTTCTGTAAATCCTCCTCCATATATTAAAAATACTAAAGGAACTTTTTTATTAATTATTTTTGATAATTTTTCAGGAAATTTTTCTGTAAAAAAAGGTAATTGAGGTAATAATNNTGCAATTATTCCTTCAGTTCTTGAATCATTTAATAAAATCTTTAATCCATCT
>NZ_OV100765.1:460909-461130 GCF_920984865.1 Candidatus Nanopusillus massiliensis
GATCTTCACTTGCCTGAGCTGTNNTATCTATTGGATTATGAAATGAAGCAAAGGAAGGTAAAATATTTTTTAATTTTTCTTTAATATCATCTGGTGTTTCTTCTATTTTAATATTATTTTCTTCTAAAGCATCTGTTGTTAAAACACCCTCACCCCCTCNATTTGAATATATGTAAATAACCATTATTATAAATAGAATGCTAGAGTTTTTAAATAGATCA
>NZ_OV100765.1:461284-461468 GCF_920984865.1 Candidatus Nanopusillus massiliensis
TTAATTGACTTGCAACTACTAAAAATTCTTTACCTCTTCCTTCTCTTAATCCTTCCATATATATAAATATTGCCTTGGAANNTTGATCATGCTTTAATTCTTTTAATATTTCAACCTCATCTAAATCAATTTTATTTCCATAAGAAATTATCTTTGATACACCAATCATTTTTACTTGATAACC
>NZ_OV100765.1:461483-461589 GCF_920984865.1 Candidatus Nanopusillus massiliensis
AAGGCAATTGCACCAGATTGGGACAATAGAACAATTTTTCCTTTCTTTGGTCTTATTAATCTTTTATCATCAACAAAAAATGTAGCTATACCATTATATGGATATA
>NZ_OV100765.1:461608-461957 GCF_920984865.1 Candidatus Nanopusillus massiliensis
TCCCAAAATTATTATTCCATATTTTTTTGAATATTCTACTATTTTTTCTTCAAGATCTTTTCTTCCAACTACAGAAAAACCAGCAGAAACAATTATTGCCAATTTTACTCCCTTTTCTCCAGCTTGTTTTATAACTTCAGGAACACCTTCTGCAGGTATTGCTACTACAACAGCATCTATATTTTCATTTATTTCAAGAATATTTTTATAGCATTTTAGATTATATAAATTATCGTAATTTGGATTTATTGGATATATTTTTCCAGGAAATCTTTTAATAAAATTCTTTAATATTATATTCCAACCTTTCCTTCTTTATTACTTGCTCCTACAATTGCAACAGATTTTA
>NZ_OV100765.1:462038-462180 GCF_920984865.1 Candidatus Nanopusillus massiliensis
ATCTAATAATTTGATATTTTTATCATTTTTTAATAATTCTGCCATTTTAATTAATATAATTTTATCTTCTTTATCAAATTCAAAATAAGATTTCCCTCTTANNCCCTTTAAATATTGAGAAACTGCAGATTGAGTTATTGAT
>NZ_OV100765.1:462185-462510 GCF_920984865.1 Candidatus Nanopusillus massiliensis
ATCTGCAATTTCTTCTTGAGACATTTTATAATCATCATACAATATTTTTGACAATTCCTTTCTAATTGAAGGAAGCAATTCATTTATCAATAGCTTGCATCTCAATGTCATAAATGATATTATACAAAAAATTTTAAAAATAGCTTACCAACCTGGTGAGGTATAATCTTTCTAATAATTATTAAACTATACATTTAAGACACTTTTTATACTATCGTTTGTTTCAACATCTTTAAAGAACCTTTTATATAGATATATATTTGCAATATTAACTATAAATGCCAATAAGAAGGGAATNNGTAAAGCTAAATAATCTATCATAAAT
>NZ_OV100765.1:462874-462989 GCF_920984865.1 Candidatus Nanopusillus massiliensis
AGGAACTTTAAGTAATACTTCAAAAATCAAGGGTAGAAATGGTGTTACCAGACATTGTCCAAGACCATTTAAAGTTCCAGTAGCTACAAAAATTTTGATGATTTTCTTATCTGAT
>NZ_OV100765.1:463002-463135 GCF_920984865.1 Candidatus Nanopusillus massiliensis
TTTGAATTAAAGGAATGTCTACTGAGACTTTCACTATATCTATCACTAAAAGGGAATATTGCAATTAGTGAAGCTAATGAAAAGATTAAAGCTATTATANNNTCATCCTTAAAATTAAGTGAGATAATACATG
>NZ_OV100765.1:463155-463396 GCF_920984865.1 Candidatus Nanopusillus massiliensis
ACTTAAAGATAAGAAAAATAGAGAATAAATCTTTGTCCTGTTCTTTTCATTTGTTTTATCTGCTAGTAAAGCATTCAGTANNNGAGCTGCCACCGCACCTGCACCACCACTTGCCAATGCACCAGCTGTANCAAAACCACCCAGTGCAGCAGCTACCAAAAGGAAAGGATAGCTTGAAGCTAAAAGGAGAATTAGTATTGATAATGGTAAAAAAGGTATGATAGACCATAAGTACGCTCTT
>NZ_OV100765.1:463401-463470 GCF_920984865.1 Candidatus Nanopusillus massiliensis
CATAATAATCTCCTAATCTACCAAAATAAATGCTCATTAATGGAGCTGAAAAGGCTCCAACACCAAAGA
>NZ_OV100765.1:463479-463612 GCF_920984865.1 Candidatus Nanopusillus massiliensis
TCAACATGAAAGATAGGNGAAGTACATTATAAAGATACAATCCAATAATAACTCCAAGAGCACCAGTTGCAACAATCTTCTAAAAATTCCAGATAAGAGTATAAGAATAATATCATTTTTATCATCCATTAAC
>NZ_OV100765.1:463644-463734 GCF_920984865.1 Candidatus Nanopusillus massiliensis
TAAGTTTACAATAAAAAATAGAATCTTTTTTAGCTTTTATCAAATTTAAGATTAATAAAATTACCCAAAACATTTATAATCTTCATTAAT
>NZ_OV100765.1:463810-463915 GCF_920984865.1 Candidatus Nanopusillus massiliensis
TAAAATATTTTTATAAAAAATATTTTTTATGATATTGGAAAAAATTACCTCAAAATATATTAATTATATAACTGTAAGAAATTATGATAAAAACAAAAAATATAT
>NZ_OV100765.1:463923-464218 GCF_920984865.1 Candidatus Nanopusillus massiliensis
ATTACATTGTAAAATATTTATTAAATAGGAAAAAATTATATAAAGATGATGGAGAAATTATATACAAAAATTTTATTGAAGTAAAATATAATAAAGATGCAAAAGAAGAAATAGATATACAAAAAGAAAAAATATTAAAAGATATTGAAAATGAAAAGAAATTCCTAATAGATAATTCATTATTTAATTTATTACCAAATAAAGGAAAAATTAGTTTAAAAATACAGATTTCTCAATCATTAAGAGTTATAAGAGAATATTTATTTGATAGTAATTTAATATTAATTGGGGATAT
>NZ_OV100765.1:464233-464398 GCF_920984865.1 Candidatus Nanopusillus massiliensis
TAGGTAAAAATCTTGTAAATATATATAAAAAACAGGAAGATTTTGATTTCTATAAATATAAAGCAATAATATTAAGATCATTATGGAGATGAAATATTANACAACGAAGATTTAAATAAATATAACTTATTCATTCTAGGAGGAATTGTTGATATTGATCTAAAT
>NZ_OV100765.1:464406-464588 GCF_920984865.1 Candidatus Nanopusillus massiliensis
TGCAACACAATATTTATTTAGAAATATTGATTTACCAATAAAAGAAAACAATTATATGGGTCTATAAAGAATGTTCCAGATAGAATAAATATATTAATAAAGATTTTATTAGCACTCTATTTATTTAAATATTCCATTAGAAAAATCTATAGTAATTAATTCACCAAAAAAATTTAGTAAAC
>NZ_OV100765.1:464593-465247 GCF_920984865.1 Candidatus Nanopusillus massiliensis
CAATAATATTATATAAATTTTCATAAACANNNTCTGGATGTTTTTCAATATATCTATCTAAGTTTCTTGTTATTTTATCAATATCTATTTCATTAAGATACCTTTCTTAAATTATTTAAGTCCCTTTCATTAAATCCCTTACTTATTATTTCTTTAATTTTATCTCTATATCTATTTTCATATTCTTCTAAATCTTTTATATCCCTATCTTTATATCTAAAGAATTTATAAAATAAAGAAAATAATCCAAAATTATAAAAATATAATTGTGCTTCAGTAACCACTTTTTTTAATTAATAGATTTCCTTCTGTATCTATCATTATATATAATTTTAAATTCAATAAATCTGCTTTTATATAAGAATATATTCCATATAAGTNNGGAATTATTAATTCTTCTCCATTTAAACTTAACCCAAATCCATAAACATTATTTGGTAGAAATTCATATTTATATCCTCTCATTTCAATATATTTTGTTACAATATCTCTTTGTTCTATAGTTCTTTGTTGAAACTATGCATACTATATCAATTACATTACTTACATCTTTTTCTCTAAATTTTAAGATTCTTGTTATTTCTATATTCCCAGTTGTAGAACAACCATCAATAATTATACTATCTAAATTCATATATCTTTCTATTTCGGCAA
>NZ_OV100765.1:465253-465348 GCF_920984865.1 Candidatus Nanopusillus massiliensis
CCCTTTTCCTTTTTATTCCTTCATGAAATCTTGCATTATATAAAAAGATCATATGTTGAATTTCTGAAACTATTGGAAGATAATATTGAGGATTT
>NZ_OV100765.1:465381-465456 GCF_920984865.1 Candidatus Nanopusillus massiliensis
AGAATCCCAAATTGTTGATTCAAGATTATTAACCATAAAAATTATTAAATAATTAATTTTATAAGAATAGCCCCG
>NZ_OV100765.1:465526-465859 GCF_920984865.1 Candidatus Nanopusillus massiliensis
TAAAAATAAATTTATAAAAATAAAAATATATAGATTTATTCATAAATGAATAAGGAATATAAAAGAATATCCATTANNNACGTAAAGAGATTAATAGCAATAGTAAAGATAAATAAAAATGAGAGTTTTATAGATATTATTAGAGAATTTTCTAATGATTTTGCAAAAATTTTAAATAGTAGATTATTATATGAAAAAATTTATCTATTTCCACCAGATTTTGAGGGAAATAAAGATATAACATTTACAGGAATCTTAGCAACATCACAGAATAGTAATAAGTAGCTATACTGAAGAAGACGGAATTTATATAGACATAGATGCTCGCATCGT
>NZ_OV100765.1:465864-466119 GCF_920984865.1 Candidatus Nanopusillus massiliensis
GGTGAAAAATTAAATAAAGAAAAATTAGAAGAATTACTTAAAAAATATTTTAAAAATTATGAAATAAAATCTTTTAAGATATATGATTATCTTGGTGAGGAAAGCCTTCTCAGCTGATAAATGATGAATGCCAAGTTCACTGATAGATTTATAATGGTGTTATATAATATATTATTCAATGCCTGAAAATATTGAAAAATGGAGAGCAATGATTTAAATACTTCAAAATCAATTGAAAAAGCCGGATATGGAATT
>NZ_OV100765.1:466148-466318 GCF_920984865.1 Candidatus Nanopusillus massiliensis
ATTGGACAAAAGAATCAATTATAAATGGAAGAACATGCTATAAAAATAAATTCTATGAGAATAGATACTGCAGGATGTATGGAAATGCCTCAATCCGTTGTTTGGTGTACAAATAGATGTATATTTTGCTGGAGACCAAATACAAAATTTGAACCTTATTATAATATATT
>NZ_OV100765.1:466326-466815 GCF_920984865.1 Candidatus Nanopusillus massiliensis
ATGAAGTAGATAAACCTGAAGAAATAATGGAAAAACTAAGAGAATTAAGAAAGAAATTATTAATTGGATATTATGGAAATCCAAAAGCAAATAAAGAATTATTAGATAAATTTATTGATAAACCAACTCATGTTACATTCTCATTATCTAGGAGAACCATTATTATATCCATATGTTGCAGAAAGTATATTATATATTAAGAAAAATATGGCCATGGATAAAATCAATATTTATACTAACATCTGGACAAGTTCCAGAAGCATTAAAAGATTAATTGAAAAGAATGCATTACCAACGCAATTATATATATCATTTACTAAGCCCCAAATAAAGAAATGTATAAAAAAATATCTGCACCTTTATATAAAGATTACCGCGAAAGATTTCTAAAATCATTAGAAATTGCTTCAAAAATGAAAACAAGAAGAGTTGCAAGAATAACATTAATTAAAGGAATAAATGATGATCCAAAATATTTTGATGAATGGG
>NZ_OV100765.1:466885-467095 GCF_920984865.1 Candidatus Nanopusillus massiliensis
GATCAAGATTAAAATTTGAAAATGTTCCAAGTATGGAAGATATAAGAAATTTTGCAAAAGGATTAGTAGAAAAATTACCTGGTTATGAAATATTTAAAGAAGATATTGATTCAAGAATTGTATTAATAAAAAATAGAAGAGAAGGAATGGATATNNNNCCTATAATAAAAAATGTAGAACCTAATGTATAATTATTTTAATCTATAAGGT
>NZ_OV100765.1:467102-467195 GCF_920984865.1 Candidatus Nanopusillus massiliensis
TCCTACCAAATTTTCTAATTGCTGCCCAAAAAGGTGATCTCATAAATTTTCTTATTTCCCTGATTTTTCATATTTTAACATTATAGTTCTTGA
>NZ_OV100765.1:467203-467289 GCF_920984865.1 Candidatus Nanopusillus massiliensis
ATAATTCCTTAAATGAAAAAATTTTAAAATTATAACAAAAAGAAAAAGCCTATAGTTATAATTGTTAAAATTATGCTATGAATTAT
>NZ_OV100765.1:467298-467415 GCF_920984865.1 Candidatus Nanopusillus massiliensis
TATAGTTCCCTTTGCAAGTTTTCCAATAACCAAACCTGGAAAAATTGCGTTAATCAATAATAGTAAAAAAGATAAGAACATAATATATTTATTAATTCATAATATGATTCTTTATTA
>NZ_OV100765.1:467426-467519 GCF_920984865.1 Candidatus Nanopusillus massiliensis
CCAATGATTTTATATTAATTATTAAATAATATACTGCAATAAAAGTTANNAAAACTCCAAGATATAATCCATAATATGTATAGGTAGTAAGCT
>NZ_OV100765.1:467530-468228 GCF_920984865.1 Candidatus Nanopusillus massiliensis
TAGTCTATCCTTTTTAATCATTTCTAAATTTCTTATACTTTCTGATAATGTATCTNNNAAGTTACTTAAATCCCCTCCACTTCTTAAAACATTATTTATATTTGATAAAACTTCAAATATTTCTAAATTATTTNNNCTTTTTGCAGAATCATTTAATGCATCATAGAAAGTTTTTCCATATTCCATTTCATCAAATTATATACTTAATTTCTCTATTCAATCTTTTTCCATAATAATTATTTGATACACTCTTTAAAGCAACTGGCAATGGTTGTCCTATTTTTAAATAATGTGATAGATCTCTTAAAAATAATGGAAAATTATTTACCATCTCTTCATACTCTAAATATTCTTGAAGATATTTTAATGAATAAATTAAATACAATAATACAATTATTCCAATTTTAACAAATATATTAATATTTATTGGTAAGAATATGAAAAATATTGAAAAAACAGTTATTAAAGATATATATAATATGTCCTTTTTATTCATTTATAATTTTCTTATTTTGTCCAATAAAAGCTTTTTCTCCATCCTTGTTACNGTTTCTCTTACCAATTCTATTGCATCAACATTTACTGATATAGAATCTATACCGAGTTTTACCAATAGTTCTGCATAATCTAATGTAGAACCAGCTTGTCCACATAATGATGTATATACTCCATATTTTCTACATATTTTTATTACCCTT
>NZ_OV100765.1:468241-468475 GCF_920984865.1 Candidatus Nanopusillus massiliensis
ACAACAGCAGGATGTCCCTCANCCATTAATTTTTGTACCATTTCATTATTCCTATCTACTCCTAATGTTAATTGAGTTAAATCATTTGTTCCAAATGATATAAAATCTATACCAGCATTCTTAATTATATCTTCAATTGTTAATGCAGCAGCAGGTGTTTCTACCATTATTCCAAACTTTATATCTTTTCCAGGTATTTATCCTTCACTTTTAATTATTTCTTTTGCTGTATAT
>NZ_OV100765.1:468700-468785 GCF_920984865.1 Candidatus Nanopusillus massiliensis
AACTATTCGTGGTTTTGGATACATAATTCTTAATATTTCTTCTAATCTCTCTACTAACATATTTGTAAATTCATCTAACTTATTA
>NZ_OV100765.1:468800-468906 GCF_920984865.1 Candidatus Nanopusillus massiliensis
TCTTGGATGCTTTCTATTTCTTTATACCAAGAATTCCATCCTTAACAATCCTATACCATCTACCAAATCTTTTACTTTACTTACAGTTTNNGGATAATCAGCAATT
>NZ_OV100765.1:468918-469010 GCF_920984865.1 Candidatus Nanopusillus massiliensis
TGTAGCTGTAATTTCTAATGGAGTAGATTTTACTATTTTCTTTGCAATTTACTTTTTAGTTAATTCTCCCAATTTTACTTCTCCTTTAGATA
>NZ_OV100765.1:469146-469292 GCF_920984865.1 Candidatus Nanopusillus massiliensis
ATCTGTAACTATTGCAGAAGCCTTTGCCACTAATGGTTCATAATCTGGATTTGCTAATTACAGTGACTAATACATCCCCTTCTTCAAATTTATCAAATTCTTCTGGAGATAATATTATTTTTACTTTTCCAGTACCAAGACCAGGA
>NZ_OV100765.1:469304-469400 GCF_920984865.1 Candidatus Nanopusillus massiliensis
ACTTCTTAATAATACTTTTTCACCTTTTACTTCTAATTCTTCCTTCTTTGTTTTCTTAATTGTTGTTATATTTCTTGTTTGTACAATATATACGCC
>NZ_OV100765.1:469447-469719 GCF_920984865.1 Candidatus Nanopusillus massiliensis
TGTTCTAATATTTTTCCATAATTTGCCAATTTTTTCACTTCATCATCAGATAATACTCTTGCATTCTTTAATTCATTTGGAACCTCTACTTCTTTTGTAAATGANNCTGGATCATATACTGTCATAACTTTCTTTTCATTTATTTTTACTTCTAATACAATAAATGTATTCTTATCTACAATATATTCATCTGCTANNACTTCTCCAGAAACAATTGCTTCTCCAAAGCCCCAGGAAGATTCTATTACTATTTTTGATAAATCATTTTTAAT
>NZ_OV100765.1:469791-470024 GCF_920984865.1 Candidatus Nanopusillus massiliensis
ACTTTAGTTTGCTCAAATCCCATAGTTTCTCTAGAAATAATTGCTCTTGCTGTCCATAAAGATGCCCAGCATTTTTTAACAGCATCCAATAATTTATCTAAGCCTCGTACATTTAAATACGTAGCCTGTTGACCTGCAAAAGAAGCATTTGGCAAATCTTCTGCTGTTGCAGATGATCTTACAGCAACAAATATTGGTTCATTTCCAAACATGCTNNNTAATTTTCTATAATT
>NZ_OV100765.1:470029-470294 GCF_920984865.1 Candidatus Nanopusillus massiliensis
ATATTTCATTCTTTAAATCATCTGGAATATTTCCTTTTATAAATAATTCTTGTATTTGGCTGGCTGCTTTTCTCAATTNNGTTGGATTATTTACATCAATTGATTTTAATATTTCTTCCATTTTATTTTTTATTCCATTGTACTCAACAAATTTCCAATAACCTTCTGCATGTTATAGCAAATCCCGGAGGAACTGGAATACCTATTTTTGTCATTTCTCCCAAATTTGCAGCTTTTCCACCAACAATATTTACATCACTTTGAG
>NZ_OV100765.1:470299-470392 GCF_920984865.1 Candidatus Nanopusillus massiliensis
TCATTAGTAACCACTTTATATATACCATAAAAAATTAGAGAAATGTTGATCTTTATAAAAATTAAAGGACAACTAAAAAATAAAGACTAGGAA
>NZ_OV100765.1:470399-470533 GCF_920984865.1 Candidatus Nanopusillus massiliensis
CAATTTCTTCACTTTGAGCTTCTAAATTATTATTATATTTTGATTCTGATTCATTATGTCTTATTTTTCCATATTCCTTTGCAAGATATATTATTTCTGCATATTTCTCTGCAAGCTCTTCTGGATCAACTTCC
>NZ_OV100765.1:470666-470803 GCF_920984865.1 Candidatus Nanopusillus massiliensis
TCCCTCTTCTTTTAATTCTTTTAATCCATCAACATCTCTATATATTGCTAAGAGTTTTCCAAATATAATAGCCTCTAAAGNAGAGAGACCATATGATCTCAAAAATATGTTGGATTAATATATATTGTTGAGTTTAA
>NZ_OV100765.1:470871-471015 GCF_920984865.1 Candidatus Nanopusillus massiliensis
CTTCCTATATATATCAACTTCCCCTCTTCCATATTTATTTACAATTTCTTCTAATTTTTTATATTCTTCAGTATCTTCTCCAAAATCTGGAGAAATAATTATTAATCTTTCATCTTCACCTTCTTTAGACTAAATCTTCAAACA
>NZ_OV100765.1:471029-471250 GCF_920984865.1 Candidatus Nanopusillus massiliensis
ATAAATTCCTTTCTCTTTTGATCTTCTCCCTACATAAAGCAAATTTATATTATTGCCTTTGTTATACAGTTCAATGAATATTTTTGATATTCTTCTATCTCATTTCTATAATACTTATCTAATGTTATCATGTACATAGGCTCATGTAAAGCTATTCTTTTCTTAATATTTGATCCACTAACATTTTTTATGAATCTACTATTAGAATCACTAACAATATA
>NZ_OV100765.1:471271-471353 GCF_920984865.1 Candidatus Nanopusillus massiliensis
CATTTTCTGATTCAGTAAGCTTAGTAAATGTATATATATACTTCTTTACTTCATCTAANCACCAAGAAATATTTTTCTCTAA
>NZ_OV100765.1:471388-471574 GCF_920984865.1 Candidatus Nanopusillus massiliensis
ATATTCTATTATATCTATTAATTNNNTTTGATCTCTATCATCCATATAGCTTCTAATTAATTTTCTATTAAGTAATGAATATATTTTATTCTTGGTTCTTTCACTTATATTTTTTAATCTACCAGAATTCATAAATTCCACAAGATTATATAAGAAATTACCAGGATAATCAGTATGAAACATTAT
>NZ_OV100765.1:471597-471724 GCF_920984865.1 Candidatus Nanopusillus massiliensis
AACATTCTATCTAAATCTTCTTTCTTTTCAAAACTATCATTATAAATACCAAAACCAACACTAGTAATAAATTTAAAATCTGAACTAGATAACTCATTTAATATANCGGCCAATCCAATTCTTTCAG
>NZ_OV100765.1:471751-472072 GCF_920984865.1 Candidatus Nanopusillus massiliensis
GCCCTATAATTCTCTTTATATCTTTATTTTTATATATTCCATATAATTCATTAAAATCAACTTTAAAATATTCTACTTTACCATAAGGATTATANNNNATTATGAAAAAATCTATTTCAACATCCCCTAATTTATTTTTAAATAATTCAAGTAATTCATATAATCTTAAAAAAGATAATGAAGCACCAATAGAAAAAATTTTAACACCCGAATCCCACCTATGATCTAATAATACTGCTAATTTTTTCATTTTTCAGTTTTTTAACTATCGTGATATTTGAGCTGGTTGCTGACCTGGTTGTTAAGTTTGAGGTATTATTA
>NZ_OV100765.1:472139-472207 GCF_920984865.1 Candidatus Nanopusillus massiliensis
TTGTCCTCCTGCTCCTAGAGGTGCNAATGGAAGATTTTGTCCTTGAGGCTGTCGAGGTTGATTACCTT
>NZ_OV100765.1:472324-472390 GCF_920984865.1 Candidatus Nanopusillus massiliensis
CCAATTTATTCAATATTAATGCTACTGCTTCTGGAATTTATACTTTTGAATACATTGAATATATTG
>NZ_OV100765.1:472544-472680 GCF_920984865.1 Candidatus Nanopusillus massiliensis
TTTCTCTAGATTTGCCATAATTTCTGACTTTGTTACATTCTTTCCTATTGAATTATAATAATCATGATAATGATTCTGGTAATAATTCTGCAATTATATTTGCAATATTTTGTGCATTCTCTCTTTCTTGTCTTGT
>NZ_OV100765.1:472716-472833 GCF_920984865.1 Candidatus Nanopusillus massiliensis
ATCCTAATTTTTTAAGGGCCTCTTATATACAATGTTGATAGTAAAGATATATTAGAAAATGTACTGTTTCCAAATATATTTTGTTTATATATATTTCCCATATCCTTATATAATTGT
>NZ_OV100765.1:472848-472950 GCF_920984865.1 Candidatus Nanopusillus massiliensis
ATCTTTAGTAGAATTAATATTAAATCCTTCAATTGTATATTTTAATGATTTATTTACTTTTGGGGCTNATTGCATCTCTATTTGTTTTGCAGTAGCTTGTAA
>NZ_OV100765.1:472999-473083 GCF_920984865.1 Candidatus Nanopusillus massiliensis
AAATTGTCATCTGTACTTAAGTGATTAAATGCACTTTTAACAACATCGTCTAGCACCATAGTATATATATGTACATAAAGTTTT
>NZ_OV100765.1:473089-473188 GCF_920984865.1 Candidatus Nanopusillus massiliensis
CTTTCCTATTTATATTAACTTACATATAATATTAAAAAAATTTATAAAGATTACTTCTTTAACAATGTATCAAGTGCCTTNNNTATTTCATCCATAATT
>NZ_OV100765.1:473258-473336 GCF_920984865.1 Candidatus Nanopusillus massiliensis
AATTTTTGTTTTGAAGAAACATATACATAAATTACTCCATTTTCTTCACATAATGCTGGTATATGCATTACTATTTCT
>NZ_OV100765.1:473418-473804 GCF_920984865.1 Candidatus Nanopusillus massiliensis
TCTAACTTTTCCACTTTGTTTTGCTTTTTCAAATATTTCATATACCTTTGCTTCATAATTTTGTATAAATGTATTCAATACATCTTCAGGCCATTTTACATATGGAGCTGTCATCATGATATCATCATTTGGATAAAAAATATCTTAAAAAAATATTTTATAAATCTTTAAAAATCACTCTGGNNNGAATATTCAGATTCTCCAGTTGCAGCGGGTTCGGCAACTACATAAGTAGGACCAACATTTAACAAATTTTACATTACCTTTCCAACCAACACTTACATTCTTTACAAAAGCTGCAACCCCATTTATCCTAGCAAATCCATCTCCCCTTTGTGTCAAACTCTTTATGTCAACTCANATACATCTCCAACTTTTATTCCCCT
>NZ_OV100765.1:473810-473912 GCF_920984865.1 Candidatus Nanopusillus massiliensis
CATTAATTAATATTAAAATAACTTATATATAAGTTTATTCTTTTTGTATATTTCTTCCTTTTTCAATTACCATATTTGTCTCATTATATATACTTTCAAGTA
>NZ_OV100765.1:473917-474106 GCF_920984865.1 Candidatus Nanopusillus massiliensis
CTATAATCCTCTTTATTTTCAGAAATTCTNNNCATAGTGTCTTCTAAATCTCTTGTACTCTTNNNAGAAACAGAAATTTCCAAAATTTTTTTCTAAAAAGTTATATACATCTATTCCTAATTTTGTTGGTATTAGATTATTGCTTTTATTTATTACATAACCCCTCCCCATTACTTTCTTTACTATTAT
>NZ_OV100765.1:474205-474278 GCF_920984865.1 Candidatus Nanopusillus massiliensis
GCTTCAATAATTTTTATTCCATTTTGTATTGGGTGTATTTTCATAATATTATATTCTAAATGGGAATATTAAA
>NZ_OV100765.1:474287-474512 GCF_920984865.1 Candidatus Nanopusillus massiliensis
TGACTCTATTACATCCTTTACANNACTTAATTCAATTTCTTTATTTATTTCTGGTATTTTTATCTTTTCTGTATATTTAATTANNNNAACAGGTTTCATTTGCGATTGAATAAATCTAGTAAATATTAAATCATAAATTATATAATGATATTTTGTCATATTAATATATATATCAATTTCTCCATTTTCTATTGAATTTCTTAAAATATCTACATCCAAAGGTCT
>NZ_OV100765.1:474669-474734 GCF_920984865.1 Candidatus Nanopusillus massiliensis
ATTCAAATAGTTCTTGTAATATTTGCATTATTCTATCNNNACCACTTTTTAATATATTATTTGCA
>NZ_OV100765.1:474762-474877 GCF_920984865.1 Candidatus Nanopusillus massiliensis
GGAGGTAAAGGTTGCATTTCTTCTTTTTCCTCTTTATAATCAACTATATTTATTTCTTTATCCTTTATATTCTTTATAATTTTGTTTATTTCTCTTCTATTTTTTACTTCAATAT
>NZ_OV100765.1:474883-475054 GCF_920984865.1 Candidatus Nanopusillus massiliensis
ATAATTTTCTATCATTTTCCAATTTTAATTCTAAAATATATGATTTAGATTTATTTCTTTCATCAAATCTATTGATTATCCAACCAAGNNNNGGAGTCTGTACTCTTCTCAGCAGATAACCAATTTTTATTAAAATATTTTTGAACAATTTGAGAAAAGCTAAATCCCAAC
>NZ_OV100765.1:475093-475233 GCF_920984865.1 Candidatus Nanopusillus massiliensis
TAAATTTCAATCTATATCTCTTAAATTTTCTAAAGCATTTAATATTGCTGTTTTTGTAACTTCATGAAATTCTGCTCTTTTAATATTCCTATTAAATGGAAAAAATACTAAATATAAAGAATATGCAATCATTTCACCCT
>NZ_OV100765.1:475276-475414 GCF_920984865.1 Candidatus Nanopusillus massiliensis
TGGCTAATTCTTGTAAAGCTTTTATCCTATTTATAGAATCATCAATATTAGTAGAACCACAATATGGCGCATTTTCCATCTTTATATTCAGTAAATNGGTTTCCCACAGGATAAACATTTTTTAATTGTATTATAATA
>NZ_OV100765.1:475495-475679 GCF_920984865.1 Candidatus Nanopusillus massiliensis
GATGCTGTAATTAATAAATACATATTTCCTAAAGAAACTTCATAAACCTTTAATCCACCAATATTTCTTATTGATGTCCATCCAAAAAATGAAGAAATTGTTTTTACTTTATTTGGTGATTCTACAATAAATAAAACAACCTTCATTAATTCTTTTTGTTCCTTATATATTTTTCCAGCTTTTA
>NZ_OV100765.1:475684-475795 GCF_920984865.1 Candidatus Nanopusillus massiliensis
TTAATTAATTGTCTTTCCTTTTCTATTTCATTTTTTAACTCTTTTATATTTAGTTCTGAAAATTCTTTAAAAATATACATTCATAATTGGGCCAGAGATACAGAAATAACT
>NZ_OV100765.1:475803-476037 GCF_920984865.1 Candidatus Nanopusillus massiliensis
ACTTACTCCTTCTATACTATTTATTTGATTTAATAATTCTTCCTCTTTAAATTCCTGATCTGGATATAAAAATTTAACATTTAAAGAATTTAATCCAAATGCTATTGCCAGCATTCGTGAGCTAAATATTGGCCCCCAAAATTTTTTATTATATCCTTTACTTTTTCATTTATTTTTTCTAAATCTACATCAACATCACTTGCAGATATTTTTAATGTTATAACTACATATCTT
>NZ_OV100765.1:476087-477114 GCF_920984865.1 Candidatus Nanopusillus massiliensis
CCCCATTTCTTTTCTTTATTGCTCCTTATTATTATTCCCTGACCACAATTTGGAACATGTAAATTTTACTAATGTATCCTTACTATTAAGTTTTTCAATACATTTGTTTTTTCTAATTCAGTTATATCCATAATAAAATTCATAAGTAAATCATTTTTAAATTTTTTCTAATATAATTAAAAGTANNNTTATATTATAATTATATAAATAGAATGAATTAAATATCTTAGAGAATACTTTTTAATATAATTTATTATAATATCTAGGATTTTTTTATAATCATAACTATATAATAAAAGATATAATTTTCCATTATCTTTTAATAATTTGTTTGAATGATAGAAAATATATTTATCTTTTATATTTAATTCTGGATTTTTCTTTATTCTAAAGGTAAATATTTTATCAATTGATTCTTCTTTAAATTTTAAATCAATCCATTCTATATCTAATCTTCTAAAAAATATTATATCNNTTAGCAAAGCATTTTCAGAATTTCTTTCTATTAATAATAATTTATTTTTATCTTTATTAACACAATATATCTTAATATTAACTTTTTTCTTTATATTTATGTATTTTTCAAAATAATCCATATATTTAGAAATTTCCTTTCTCCTCCAAAATATTGGTAATATATTCTTTATATATATAGCTTGTTCTATAGAAAAAGAANNNNCATCCATTATATTCAATATTTCTTCATTTTCCCTTATATCTGAATAATATATAATTTTATAGAACAATGTTGATTTTAATTTTTCAATTTTTTTCAATTGATTAAGCACCTTTNNNATACATTTTTTAATAAAAAGTATTTATATTCATCTTTTTCCATATATAATATATTATCTATTTTCTAGAATTAAATAATAATTTTAATCTTTCTTCAAAATACAAATTTGAATAGATTAAAATTTTATTTTTCTTTTCAATCATATTATAATCAATATTTCTATTTAATAATTTTGCTATTTCTTCAACTGTAATATTTTCCAAACCTTTCGCAGTTATAACAAAGTATAAT
>NZ_OV100765.1:477174-477291 GCF_920984865.1 Candidatus Nanopusillus massiliensis
AAATATTGGCATTCCTAATATTATCATTTGCTTTAATAATATCTACATATACAAGAAGATATATAGAAGANGATATTGAGAAATATTATAAAAAAATACAGATTATTTCATTGATAT
>NZ_OV100765.1:477299-477864 GCF_920984865.1 Candidatus Nanopusillus massiliensis
TCTCTTATATTATTTCAATTATTATATAATAATATTTGTTTTTATTTATCTATTAATTTATAGAAAAAATTATAGGAGTTTTNNNATTGCACTACAGACTTCTATAATAATATTTTTATCAGTTATTAAATATTATAAATAGTTATTATGAGTTTTCAATACTTTTACTCTTCATAATATTTTCTTCATTTTCATATAAAAAATAAAATCTTTTATAAAACAAAAAATAAAAAAATATTATGGAATTAAAAGATTCTATAAGAAATAGAAGAAGTATTAAAAAAAATCTTAGATGATGACATTTCATATGAAGATATATTAGAAATATTATCTCTAGAAATATTAGCACCAATAGCTGGAAATGTATGACACATTATTATTTTATTATTGTAAAAGATCCTGAAAAAATAGAAAAAATTTCCAGAATTTGCAGGTCAAGATTTTATNAAAGATGCGAATACATNNNNAGTGATTGTATCTGATGATAAAATTGAAAGCATTATATGGAGAAAAGGGAAAAATATTTGCAATACAGGATAACTGCTGCAATAACAGAAAATATATT
>NZ_OV100765.1:477872-478007 GCF_920984865.1 Candidatus Nanopusillus massiliensis
CTACTGATAAAAATATCGGAACCTGCTGGATAGGATCTTTTGATGAAGAAAGTATAAAAAATCTATTAGAAATACCAAAAGATAAAAATATACATATTATAATTTCAATAAGGAGATCCAAATGAAAAACCAAAA
>NZ_OV100765.1:478030-478512 GCF_920984865.1 Candidatus Nanopusillus massiliensis
ATGATATAACATTCTTTGAAAAGTGGGGAAACAAATTATATAAGCCTCAGTTTTAACCTTTGTTCAAAAATATAAAAAGTATAACAGATTACTTTAAGAAGGTATTTGAAAAAATATAATCTATATTATTAATTTCTTTTCAACTAAAGTTTGTTGTGCTGGTTTTAATTTTGGTAATAATACTTCAATCATTTCATCTATGAATTTTGCTAAGGCTGGTGCAGACAACCAAACAGCAAAAGACATTGAGGGATGGAACCTCTTTTTCATCAAATAACATCACTCTTATTTCTTCAGAATCAACTGTAACAATTCTTCCTCTATAATATCCAGCATCATATATTTCAACTACATTCATCAGCTCTTGCAACATATTTTGCATTTCCCTCATGACTAATGGTGTTATAATCCTAACTGGTATTTGTCTTTCTCTTAATTCTACTAAAATATTGGTTTTAATGCNNTTGCATCTCTAACAAATG
>NZ_OV100765.1:478521-478751 GCF_920984865.1 Candidatus Nanopusillus massiliensis
TTGTAACAATATTTACGTTCTTTTGAGCTTCTTTTAACATTGATTCTAAATGACTTATTATATTTTGTTGCCCACATATTGCTCCAGATTTTTCAGAAACATCTATTGATCCAACACCAGATNNATGCAATGCATCTAATNNNNTTATTAAATCAGAAGTTTTTACTTTTTCCAATTCATTAATTCTTCTTGACATAGATTCTTCATATCTTCTTTTTACCCTTTCAACA
>NZ_OV100765.1:478910-478981 GCF_920984865.1 Candidatus Nanopusillus massiliensis
ATAAGGCCAACCATATCCTGGCTTCATAAGTAATCAAATTAAAAGATGACTTTATCTTTTCTACTAACTCT
>NZ_OV100765.1:478994-479073 GCF_920984865.1 Candidatus Nanopusillus massiliensis
ATAATTTATCTATATAATAAAAAGCTTAAAAATAGAATTACTTTTTTTGGCTTTTGTATATTTCTATCAACCTATCAAT
>NZ_OV100765.1:479140-479378 GCF_920984865.1 Candidatus Nanopusillus massiliensis
ACCTGAAGAATATTTAGGACTTTTTTCTATTTCATCATACAACACTTCTATTACAATTTTTGGTTTAATTTTTACGTATTTTCCATTCTGTTCCTCTATATGATCCTTTAACATTTCTGTCATTTCTTCAAATGTTATATCATCTGGACTTTCTTTTTTCTCTTTAAATCCACTTACAACTTCCCCTACTTCCAATAATTTCCCTGTTTTTTCATCTCTAACAGCAACTATAAAAAAT
>NZ_OV100765.1:479547-479701 GCF_920984865.1 Candidatus Nanopusillus massiliensis
CTCTTCAAAGAATTTTTGTGCTTCATCATCAGAAGATGTTATTATGNNNTCTGATAATGATATTTTATTCATATCTTGCTTTACTATTGATTCTAATATTTTTCTTCTCTCCCTANNNGGATGTATTTATTAAAGATTTTCCATCATAATAAAT
>NZ_OV100765.1:479713-479826 GCF_920984865.1 Candidatus Nanopusillus massiliensis
TTCTAACAACAACAGGTATTTCTTTAACCATTTTTTCTATATCATATTTTCTTTTTATTCTTCTTGAAATTCTCTGAAATGGTAAGTATTTTTTGTTTTCTCTATCATATGCA
>NZ_OV100765.1:479844-480061 GCF_920984865.1 Candidatus Nanopusillus massiliensis
TAAAAAATCCTTATCATTTGGAAAACACTCTTCAGGATATTCTATTACATCTGGAAATTGTTTTGTTACATTTTCCAATCTTCTATGCCATAAAGATATTTGATCTCCTTTCTTATGTATTTGAACCCTAAATCCATCANACTTATATTCAACTTGCGCAGGTCTTCCATCATCATCNAAAGCTTCTTTAGCACTCTCTGCCTTTATTGCTAACATT
>NZ_OV100765.1:480082-480194 GCF_920984865.1 Candidatus Nanopusillus massiliensis
TATTGGTTCTAATTTAAATACAATATCTTTTCCCTTTTCTAAAATTTTCATACCATTTCACCAAAATCATTCAAAATTGAATACGCCATTTCTACATTTTCTGATGGTAAAC
>NZ_OV100765.1:480210-480349 GCF_920984865.1 Candidatus Nanopusillus massiliensis
TAGAATCTATTTATAATTCCTTCTCCAACACCTATTTTCAAATCTTCCAATGTTAATCTTNCAATATATTTTGCTTCTATTGGTGATGATGAAATAAATAAATTAGCCAGATATTTAATCTTTTTATCTTGTGTTCCTT
>NZ_OV100765.1:480365-480718 GCF_920984865.1 Candidatus Nanopusillus massiliensis
CTATAGTTCTAAAGGAGTATATACGTCCTTTACTGTTAATTTCTTTGTAAATATTGATTTTTGTTTTCTTTCTGTTACTAATTTCTCTGCAACTATCACCAACACTTCTGTTTTTACAAATAAACTTTCAATATAATCTTTATCATANNNTGTAGCCAAAGATAAAGCTCTAATAGTAAATTTTTCAGCTATTCCTATATCTTTATCTTCCCATAGATAAAAAATCATCCCCTGAATGAAATAAATGTCTCTTTTAAAGAATCTTATATCTATTTCTTTAATAAATCTTGCCAATATTTTTGTTTTTTGGTTTTTTTCAGAAACAGATTCCAATTTCCTAAACACCTCAGCAA
>NZ_OV100765.1:480723-480925 GCF_920984865.1 Candidatus Nanopusillus massiliensis
GCAAACTCCATAAAAAATATATAAAATTAAATTAAAAAAATCTATTGTAGTACATCAATACCTAGATTTACATCTTTTCTTACTTTTGTTAATTCTCCAGATTCCCATTCTTCCTTCCATTTTCCTAATATATATGGACTCTTGACTCCTAGATAAAACTAATGTAACCTTAATCTTNNNNTTCATATCTTCAGATTGCCTT
>NZ_OV100765.1:480938-481013 GCF_920984865.1 Candidatus Nanopusillus massiliensis
GTTAATGCATCTTCTCCAAGATGTTGTTTTATATATTCCATTGCTTCATTTATTTCATTTAATGTCAGATCAGGT
>NZ_OV100765.1:481239-481326 GCF_920984865.1 Candidatus Nanopusillus massiliensis
TTTGTCCCTTATTAAGTTATTTGCATATCCAAATGCTTGTGTAAATGGTAAATTACCAGCATATTGTAATATTTTGTTGTTATCAAT
>NZ_OV100765.1:481540-481682 GCF_920984865.1 Candidatus Nanopusillus massiliensis
TCTAATAATTTCCTTATATCTGATTGTGAAGATCTTGCAGCATCCATTCCTTTTGATGGTAATCCTCCAGCACCCAATCCTCTCTGTACCTNNNTTACCAATAGAATCTTTTTATGAGCTTTAACTATCTTTAAATGAGCAT
>NZ_OV100765.1:481700-481810 GCF_920984865.1 Candidatus Nanopusillus massiliensis
ATTACTTCTGCACCTGTTATATTCATCCTATATAACCAATCTGCCATGTTACTTCCAGCCCCACCAACACCTATTATTTTTATTGTTGGCANNNATTTAAACTCCTCCCC
>NZ_OV100765.1:481869-482162 GCF_920984865.1 Candidatus Nanopusillus massiliensis
TATGGCATTTCATATATTAAAAATATTTCTATAAAAAAATAATGTTTTTTGAAGATCTTAGTAAATTTCCATAAATTTAAGATAGCTTTTAACATAAAAAAATAAATTATTAAAATATATAAATGACCTAACAAATTTTTCTGAATAGAAAAAAATCATGTTAAGATAATCATTAATAGATAAGTTTTTAAATATTATATTAGACNNNNGCTCTTAAAAGAATTTAATAAGATAAACAAAAAATGTAAAAATTATAAAAATTACTATAACTATTATTATTATGAAGTCAGAAT
>NZ_OV100765.1:482173-482430 GCF_920984865.1 Candidatus Nanopusillus massiliensis
AATAGTTTATATTACCAGCATTAATTATAGCAGCATCATTAGTAGACCACCACTCAATATTTATCAACAGATATTATTCACATGAACTCAAATATTATAGCATATNCTGAATTGTGCACAAAATATGATGAATTATGCATTTCTTGGACAGGTTTATAATTTCTCTCAATGTTATTTAAATAGTATAAATNNNNCATTTGTAAATAGCCACTTATAATTCAACAGATATTATATGCAATATAAATGGAACCAATTAT
>NZ_OV100765.1:482439-482727 GCF_920984865.1 Candidatus Nanopusillus massiliensis
TTAGGGCAATTTTGTTAAATATTATTTTTTATAAAAAGTTAAAATATTTTTTTATATAAAATCCTTTATTGAAATACGCAAAGATAAAAACAAAAGATAACAAGGTATTGGCAAGGATATTTAGTAAACGAAACATCGGAATTTATTATAATAAAATTAAAGAATGGCTATAATATTGGGATAAGAAATGATGATATTTTGGAATTAAATAAAGAGGAAATAGAATCAAAATATGAAAATAGAGAATATAAAAAGCTAGAAAGTAGAAATAATAAAATATCAATATTA
>NZ_OV100765.1:482837-482931 GCF_920984865.1 Candidatus Nanopusillus massiliensis
GTTGAAATTAAAAATATAGAAATACCATTTTCAATTGCTTCAGAAGATATGTTACCAGATAATTGGATAGAAATTGGAAAAATATTAGTAAATT
>NZ_OV100765.1:482946-483033 GCF_920984865.1 Candidatus Nanopusillus massiliensis
TAAATGGAGTAACAATATTACNNGGAACTGATACAATGCACTATACATCTTCAGCATTATCTTTTATTGTAAAAAATTTAAACAAAC
>NZ_OV100765.1:483057-483187 GCF_920984865.1 Candidatus Nanopusillus massiliensis
AGATCTTCAGATAGANNNNCTTCAGATGCATTTTTTAATTTATTATCCTCTGCAGTATATGATAATTCTGATATAGCAGAAATAGCAATTGTAATGCATGGAAGNAGTTCTGATAGTTTTTCATATGCAC
>NZ_OV100765.1:483199-483366 GCF_920984865.1 Candidatus Nanopusillus massiliensis
AAGGCTGAAAAAGATATACAGAAAGAAGAGATGCTTTTCAATAATANNNNCTTCACCATTAGCAAAAATATTTCCATATAATAAAAAGATAGAGATAATCTTTTATTTATGTATAGAGAAAAGAAACAATAATAATCCTTATTTAGATGATAAAATATGTAAAAAAG
>NZ_OV100765.1:483475-483553 GCF_920984865.1 Candidatus Nanopusillus massiliensis
CAACCAACCACAGATAAAAAATATTCATGGATTGAAAATATAAAATATGGAATAGAAAGGGGNATAATATTTGTTATA
>NZ_OV100765.1:483560-483895 GCF_920984865.1 Candidatus Nanopusillus massiliensis
AAACAATATTTGGAATAAACAAAGTCCTTTTGTGTATAGTAATGCAAGATTATTCTATAATTTAGGAGTTATATATGCAGAAGACATGCATNNNGAAACTAGCATATGTAAAATTAATGTATGTTTTANNACATACAGAAAATTATGAAGAAGTTAAAAAGATGTTTTTAACAAATATTGCTGTGAGAAATAAATGAAAAAAGCTCTTATGAATTCTATAATTTAATAAAGATTAATTTTTAATGAACAGAAGATCCTTCTTTTATATCTCTATCAACTGTTAATAATGATAAATTTCCATTTCCATCTTCTGCAGCTAATAACACTCCTTTTGA
>NZ_OV100765.1:483921-484067 GCF_920984865.1 Candidatus Nanopusillus massiliensis
TGCAAATTATAAACAATTATTATTTTTTTATTTAATAATTCTTCTTTCTTATACCATTGCTTTATTCCAGATACAATTTATCTTACTTCATTTCCCAAATCAGACTTTTAATATATACAACTCTAGCTGCATTTGGATGATCTCGT
>NZ_OV100765.1:484107-484421 GCF_920984865.1 Candidatus Nanopusillus massiliensis
AATATCATCTATTGTTATATAATCCATTTTAAAAAATTTCTATATAAGTTTTATAAACTGGATCCAGTAAGAGATTTAAAGATAAATAAAGATATGAAAATAAAGGATTTAATTGAGCAATTTAAATATGTAGNGGGATTTCAGGCACAAGAATTATATAGAGGATATGAAATATTGAAAGAAATGCTAAATGATAAGAATACAATCAAAGTATTGATTTTCCTGCAGATATTACTGCAACTGGAATAAGAGGTATAATTAAGGATATTATTAAAAATAAATTATTTGATATAGTTATTACAACAACAGGAACA
>NZ_OV100765.1:484426-484512 GCF_920984865.1 Candidatus Nanopusillus massiliensis
TCATGATATTGCAAGATTAACAAAAGATTATNNCTTAGGATATTTTGATTCAGATGTAAATAAAATTAAGAGAAGAGGGAATATTA
>NZ_OV100765.1:484577-484867 GCF_920984865.1 Candidatus Nanopusillus massiliensis
CAATTTTAGATGATATATTTAAGGAATTAAAAAATAAAAACAAGAATTTAATATCTACTCATGAATCTGAATATTTGAAATTGGAAAAAGATTAGAAAAATTTGATAAAAAAGAAGAAAGTATAATATATTGGTCATATAAAAATAATATACCAATGAATTGTACCAGGAATTACAGATGGTGCAGTTGGAACACAAATATTCATGAAAGAATATGATCATCCAGANNTACAGAGTATCAGTATGGCAAGATGAAAAGTTTCTTGCATCAAAAGTCTTTGGAGAAAAAAA
>NZ_OV100765.1:484938-485061 GCF_920984865.1 Candidatus Nanopusillus massiliensis
AGCATTAGAATATGCAGTATATATTAGTTATGGAAATGCAATGGATGGAAGTTTATCTGGAGCAAAAACAAAAGAAGCAATAACATGGAAAAAAATTAGAAAAAATGCAAAGCATGTAAATAT
>NZ_OV100765.1:485066-485196 GCF_920984865.1 Candidatus Nanopusillus massiliensis
GAGATATAACAATTATATTGCCAATAATTATATCTGAANNTTTATAATCTGAATACCCTCTTTTCATGATCTTTCAGTCGACATCGATTTCTTCATATATAATTTTATAATTTCAAAAATATATAATAAT
>NZ_OV100765.1:485251-486189 GCF_920984865.1 Candidatus Nanopusillus massiliensis
GTTAAAAGAAAAAAGCCTTTATTTTTCCTTTTTGCCAATCTATANNNNAATCTTTGAAACCCTTTTTATCCAATCAGAATCTTTCTTTATATTATATTTTTCCCTTAATTCAGTAAATAAATCTTTTATATTTTCTATATTCATATTATAATATTCTTCAAATGGTTTTTTACCTATCTTTTTATATAAATATAAAACCGCTTTTTCAGGATATTCTAATTTATCTACATCATATGCTCCCAAAATCGCTAATAAATATTTATTTTTTGTTTCAACAATACCTGGAGAATCTATTAAATAATATTTTCTAGATAACCTAATTATTTGTAAATGTTTTGTAAATCCTGGTTTAGGAGAAGTACCAGCACTTCTCCTTCCNACTAATATATTTATTATTGAAGATTTCCCAGTATTTGGATATACGAATACATCAATATATGCCTTTTCATATTTTCTTCCAACTTTTTTTATTGCTTCTCTTAATTTTCTACTTCCTTTTCTATATATTGCCGACATATATACTGTTATATATTCTTTACTAAATTCTTCCACCACTTTTTTTAGAAAATCTGCCTTACTAAATCAGATTTATTTAAAACTAATATTAGGTCCTTATTTTTATTTTTTATATATTTTTCTATATATTTTATTCTACATAATGTTGGAAACCTGGCATCCAATATTTCAAGCAATATATTAGATTTATTTATTTATTCTTTTATCTTAGTATGCCTATAATATAAAATATTTTAGAAACATAAAATAAAATATTTTTTTAAAAATTGTTAATATAAATTTATAAATTAATTTTAACAATATTAATATATGGCAGCTAGAAGAAGAAAAACACTAAAAGAGCTTTTATTGGAATTATTAAAAACCCCAAAAACCGTTGATGAAGTAATAAAAGCTGTAAAATCTAAAAGACCAAGGACAAG
>NZ_OV100765.1:486260-486454 GCF_920984865.1 Candidatus Nanopusillus massiliensis
TTACAAGCATAAAAATTTTGATTTTTTATTTTATTTTAAATTTTTAAAAATTAAGATAATAAATGCTTTTCTTCTAAAATATCTGCCAACCATTTTAAATCCAATTCTTCTAACTTCTCTNNNGTAGGTCTTCCATTTATCCAACCTCTTGCTTTATAATATTCAGGTAACATTTCTTAAATCTTTACTACATA
>NZ_OV100765.1:486484-486610 GCF_920984865.1 Candidatus Nanopusillus massiliensis
CTTCTAAAAACCTTTTAGGTAAATTATCATATTCTAAAGTTATCTCCAAATACTAAAATATTATATACTCTTTCTGCATTCCATATCATTTCCCCAATTTTTAATAATGTCTTGAGAGTTAATATC
>NZ_OV100765.1:486703-486816 GCF_920984865.1 Candidatus Nanopusillus massiliensis
CAGCTAAATCTTGTTCTTTTTTTATCAATTCTCCTTTACCCTTTGTTTCAAATTTATTAATATTATTATTTCCTAAATAAGCTGCTTCTGTAACTTCTTTAAATAATCCAAGT
>NZ_OV100765.1:486874-487089 GCF_920984865.1 Candidatus Nanopusillus massiliensis
TCCAGGAATCAAAACCAAACAAAGGCATTCCTCTTTTATTTATCATTGCATATTCTTCTGAATTATATTTCTTTGCAAATTCTTTTGTACCTTCTGATAATCATCTCGCAATTCCATTTCTATTTGCAATTCTATATTTAATTCAATAATTAATTCTGGATCTCCCCAATTAACTTTTAATCCTTCTAATTTTTCTTTTGGTATTTTTCCTTTTT
>NZ_OV100765.1:487145-487264 GCF_920984865.1 Candidatus Nanopusillus massiliensis
CAATTCATTACATAAGTGATAAGCTCTTAAAACAGAAGGTAAATTATCATTATTTAGNNNNTATCCAAATCCCCATACACCCATATATTCTGGACCATCACCTTCTGTACTAAATAATG
>NZ_OV100765.1:487272-487483 GCF_920984865.1 Candidatus Nanopusillus massiliensis
GCCTTTGTATATTTTTTACATCATATTGGACAACCCCAACATACTGATTCCCTTGTCTTTTCTTGATCTAAATATTCTTTTACAATTGTTTGCTCCAGATAATTTATTAAAATCTGAAAATATATTTGTTTGATAATTTTTTCAGAGTATCATGCCCTTTTCTCCTAAAGCTTTTGCTAAAAATCCTGCAGTTCCATATTTTGGTAATATT
>NZ_OV100765.1:487491-487759 GCF_920984865.1 Candidatus Nanopusillus massiliensis
AATTGCCGAATTTCTTACAAATTGAGAAGATTTTAAAATAACTTCTCTAAATTTTTCCTGATTTGCAATTTGGGGTTTTAAATTTCCTCTTACAGCAATTGCCTTCAAATTCTTACTTCCAAATACTGCAGCAATTCCACCTCTTCCAACAGCACCTTTTCCTTTATCTTCAANTACTGCTGATATTTTAACTAATTTTTCACCCGCAGNNNNTATACTAATTACCTTACATACTTNTTGCATCATCTTTTCCAACAATAGGTGAGAA
>NZ_OV100765.1:487777-488005 GCF_920984865.1 Candidatus Nanopusillus massiliensis
CTACAGTCTGATAAACTGTTTTTCAACATAAATTTTTTGCATCTCTTATTTCTGCTTTTCCATTGTATATCCATAAATATACTGGCCTATTTGCTTTTCCTTCAATTATTATAAAATCAAAACCTGAAAATTTTAATTCTGCACCAAATTTTCCTCCAGCATTTCCTTCATAAACTGTATTAGTTATTGGAGATTTGAGTAACAATAGACCATCTTCCAGCAGTTCGA
>NZ_OV100765.1:488011-488223 GCF_920984865.1 Candidatus Nanopusillus massiliensis
ACAATTCCAGTTACAGGTCCTGTAGCAATAATTAATTTGTTTTCAGGACTTAAAGGATCTACATTTGGTGGTACTTCTGTTATTATATAATATGTACCAATTCCTCTTCCTCCCAACCATTTTCTCAATATATCTTCTGAAGGTAAAGGTTCTATGGAAATTTTTTCTTCAGTTAAATTCACTCTTAAAACTTTTCCCATATATCCATAAAC
>NZ_OV100765.1:488230-488493 GCF_920984865.1 Candidatus Nanopusillus massiliensis
TATAATTATTTTCATACTTAAAAAATATTTAATATTCTAAACATATTTTGATAAAATAATAGAGTTATTATGACATATGTAAATAGAGAAATAAAAGAATCAGTAAAGATTTTTATACATTTACCAAAAGATATAAACCAGAGAAAGGATTAATAGTAACTTTAGATGAATTCGATATAAAAGATAATTATAATACAAAAGTATATACTATTCTAGCATATTATATATAAACTTANGGGATATTTAAAATTTATTGGGCCCGT
>NZ_OV100765.1:488626-489129 GCF_920984865.1 Candidatus Nanopusillus massiliensis
ATCCTGGCCAATATTTATCTATAAAATATAATTCAGAATATGCAGCTTGATATAATAAATAATTACTTATTCTATGTTCTCCACTTGTTCTTATTATTAAATCTGGATCTGGATATGGAATTTCATNACCAAAATATAAATATTTCATGAATAATGACACCATCTAAATTATTAATATCTATAATCACCCTTTTTAAAATCTTCAAATAAGATTTTAATACCATCAATTATTTCTTGTCTGCTTCCATATATAACTGCCAAATTTAAATAATAATTTAGAATTATTTTTTGTAAAATCTTCTACTAATTTTATTTCTTTCTGAACATCATCTGGTAAGATCTTTGTNCTCCCAATTATCTTTACTTTTACTTTATTTTCAATAATCCTTTTATCTTCTCTTATCATTTTTAATTTCTCTTTTAATAATTCTAACTACAGTATGTANATCTTCCTTTGGTCTTTTTAGAAAATTATCATATGAAATAATAAAAATTGTAGCAAC
>NZ_OV100765.1:489149-489270 GCF_920984865.1 Candidatus Nanopusillus massiliensis
CACCAATTTAAAAATTCTACAGCTTTATCNGAACCAACCTTATATGCTTCATATACAGATAAATTATATTTTTTAGCATACCTTCTATTGCCATCTGGTATAACTNCTATATGTTTTGGAA
>NZ_OV100765.1:489286-489516 GCF_920984865.1 Candidatus Nanopusillus massiliensis
ATTTTATTTAATATTCTTTAAAAATATAAAATAATTTTTAATTACAAAGTTATATTTTCATTATATTAATTATAAAAATCCAAAAATCATTATTCTTCCTTTTTAAAATACTTACTTAATAGGATTACAAAGTTTAATAATATTAACCTTATTAAGAATATATATTGCACCCGTCGTCTAGTGGCAGGATGCGGCCCTCGCCAGGCCCGCGGCCCGGGTTCAATTCCCGG
>NZ_OV100765.1:489528-489679 GCF_920984865.1 Candidatus Nanopusillus massiliensis
TATAATTTTCTATATATAATATTCTAAAATCAATAAACACTNNNATGTACTGATATGAAATGATTGAATCTANNNNTTAATTAGACACATATTTACTTTGCATTATTAATTTATTAATTATAAAAATTTACATAAAATTATGGATATTATT
>NZ_OV100765.1:489688-489781 GCF_920984865.1 Candidatus Nanopusillus massiliensis
TCAATAGATGATTTAGAAAAATATGGACTAGAAGGTTCAATTTTTATAGGTAAAGAATATATAAAAATGGAAAATGCTTTATCTTTAGCAAAT
>NZ_OV100765.1:489865-490109 GCF_920984865.1 Candidatus Nanopusillus massiliensis
AATTTTGAAAGTTTATCAGATCTTGAAGAAGATTTATTAAAAAATTTCTCAGGATTAANNNNTGATACAGCAGGAATATTTTGGACAATGAAATTTCCAAATGTATAGAGATGCTGAATTATTAGAAAAATGGGGTTTAAAACCAAAATCAATAAAAAATTGTAGAATTAGTAGTTCCTAAAGGTATACTAGATGAATATAGAAAATATAAATGTTCCTATAGATGATACTTTTCAATTAGATC
>NZ_OV100765.1:490164-490405 GCF_920984865.1 Candidatus Nanopusillus massiliensis
AAATATTGCATTATATATACAAAAAATTATAAAAAGAATGAAGGAAAATAATAATGGATATTCTATACAAGATATAATAAGTTATACAGAAAAAATGGATATAAATAGTAATATTAAAAATTTTATAAACTACATATTTTGAAAATGCAGATAGCTGGGGATTATTTTCTGAAAAAGCTGAAAGCATAAGAAATTTAACAAAANNNGGTTATATAAATATATTAGACATATCATTATATAC
>NZ_OV100765.1:490446-490537 GCF_920984865.1 Candidatus Nanopusillus massiliensis
GGATTAGTATCTAAAAAAATATTTTATCAAAGATTAATATATAGGAAAGTAGAAGAATTGGAAGAGATATATATTTCAAAAGAATTAGGTA
>NZ_OV100765.1:490546-490678 GCF_920984865.1 Candidatus Nanopusillus massiliensis
TTCACATTGATATGGATTGCAATTGATGAAGCTCACGAAGCAATTCCAAATGATTCAATTACACCAGCAACAGAACCATTAATACAGATAATAAGAGAAGGAAGACAGCCAGGTATAACATTAGTATTAGCA
>NZ_OV100765.1:490683-490900 GCF_920984865.1 Candidatus Nanopusillus massiliensis
ACAACCTGGTAAAATGCATACAGATGTAATTACACAAAGTGATAAAGTCATATCACATAGAGTAACTGCAGAAGAAGATTTAAAATCTTTAAATGAAATAATGAAAAACTTTACTGCGCAAGATATTGATATATATATGAATGAAAATATACCAAAGAAAAAAGGCGCTGCTTTAATTTTAGATGATAAATCTAAAAAAANNTATCCAGTTCAAATA
>NZ_OV100765.1:490970-491159 GCF_920984865.1 Candidatus Nanopusillus massiliensis
TAGTAAAGGAAATAGAAGGAGTAATTGCAATAGTAATTTTTATTTCATTTTTAACATTTTATTTAACAATGTATANNNAATTATGATAAATAACATTAACAATTATAATCAAATAAATTATTATAATAATTATATAAACAANATACTGAATTCAATTGAAAGTGAATATTATTTATTATCATTAAATGT
>NZ_OV100765.1:491206-491463 GCF_920984865.1 Candidatus Nanopusillus massiliensis
ATATATAAGAATTTAATTTTTGAAAATGCATATAATGATTTTTGTACATCTTTTCCAATCTATTATCCATTAAATATATCCTTTTTAACTAAAATATTCTGGAGTACTAAATAATACAAATAATACATATTTAGATCCAAATGTTGGAATATTCTTTTATGCAAATTTTACAAGTTTTAATATAAACAATAATCAACCACAATATGNTTTAATAAATGTTTCAAATCCTTCAAAACAAAATTTAACTAATTATCCTG
>NZ_OV100765.1:491474-491568 GCF_920984865.1 Candidatus Nanopusillus massiliensis
TTCTACTGATATTTTTTATTGGCTGCAAAATGGTTCTNATCTATCCGTAGAAGACTTCAATGGAAATAATTATTCTTTTTGTTATTTAAAAAAT
>NZ_OV100765.1:491573-491845 GCF_920984865.1 Candidatus Nanopusillus massiliensis
AAATAGAAATTAGTTTTAATAATAATGCCTATGGAATTTGGGTTGATTTAAATATATCTCCATATGGTTATGTAATATTAAATATTTCTCCAATACAATNNAACAAATAACTATTCAGTTGATGGAAAAGAAATATTTCCAGTATATGATATATTTAATTATACAAATTATCAACAATTTAGTCAATATTGGACAAATAATACTCCTATATATATTATATATATGAATCCGGGAGACAATATTTATTCTTGTTCTCAATATTCAAGTATATT
>NZ_OV100765.1:491854-491938 GCF_920984865.1 Candidatus Nanopusillus massiliensis
CATCCAATATAATAACTTCAAAATTACTTATAATACCGTTATTCCAAAAGGTAATTATTTAATATTATTTAATATTCAAAATGA
>NZ_OV100765.1:492015-492168 GCF_920984865.1 Candidatus Nanopusillus massiliensis
TTCTTTATATGTTTATTATTGTTATAATAATGACAATAATGATAATTTACAAATATNNNNTCAAAATATTACTACATATTATATAAATTTAATTCCATATAATGTAATACCAAATATAAAAATACTTTATCAACCAAATTTAACCAATAATTA
>NZ_OV100765.1:492230-492403 GCF_920984865.1 Candidatus Nanopusillus massiliensis
GTCTAATTCTAATAATAACTTTGCAATATATAATAATAATTTAGCATATTTTTCTTATATAACACAAATTATAACTAAAATTATGAATAAATACAAGTGGTACTTATTTTTATTCTAATTCTATTTCATATTATTCTATTCCAGAAACATATTCTACAGACTGTTTTTCATAT
>NZ_OV100765.1:492438-492748 GCF_920984865.1 Candidatus Nanopusillus massiliensis
TGCGCCTTATAATTTAACTCCCNNNGTTTATAATGATTCAATAGCTTTATTATATCTATATAATTCTACAAATCTATCAATAAAAGACATAATATTTTCTAATACTTATTGGTATNNATTTAATACAGAAAAATATTATAATTCAAATAATATGATGTTTTGGAATACTTGACAATATAGTTATGGTTTTATTTTAGACTCAACGAATATTTATAATAAAATATTCAATCTAAACAATTTATATAACGGATATTTATATTATGAATATGAGAATGGTATAATACTAAGAAGACATTATACAAACTACTTG
>NZ_OV100765.1:492753-493435 GCF_920984865.1 Candidatus Nanopusillus massiliensis
ACCTATATTCTATATAATATACAAATTAGAATCCAACAATATATATTTCAAATATTTCCTCATATGATAATTATAACAATCTTTATTTCTTAAATGCAACATTAAATAATAATTATAATTATCAAAATAATTACTTCTATTTATATTCAAATCCAAATTTAGATAAACAAACTGCATTATATTTAGCATTTTCTACTAAAATTCCATATATTGAAATAAACTATATTAAACCAATAAATGTAATAAATTTAAATAATTTAGTTAATTTATCAGAAAATTATACAAAATGTATATTTTTACTTTAATAATTTAAATATAACAATATTTAATGGGACAATATCTCAAGGGAAAATTGATAAATAATTATACATATTCAGAAAACTTCAATATATATGTATTGAATAATACAATGGTAAATACATTANNTAAAGAATCAATGTAATCAATATATATAAAATGAGAAGCTGGATAATATTGGTAGAATTAGCATTTTCAATAATATTATTAACATTCTTTTTCTTATATACTTATTATAGTAAATCTAGCAATTATAATATTTATTCTTTTGACCNNAATAATTTAATTTACCTAAATTCTNCATATAACAATAATTTATATATATATGAAATAATAAATCTAACAAATAATAATATCACAATATGTTATTTTGGAAAACAAGTAA
>NZ_OV100765.1:493441-493902 GCF_920984865.1 Candidatus Nanopusillus massiliensis
CATATATACAAAATCATTGGACCAATATTTGAATATTTAGATGCAGGCCAAACTTATTTTAATCCATATATATTAATTATATTTGGATGAGATNNNAATATATATTATTAGCAACAATTGCAATTATCATTATTTTATCTTTTATTACATATTACAATATTTCTCCAATAAAGAATATTAATCCAAATTTAATAGGAGAAAATTTTGAAGATCAAATAACATATATATATCAAAATTTTGGATATAATTATATATCTAATTATACATTATATTTTGAAAATTATACAGAAGATATTAATTACAATTTTTCTTTTATTTGTATATCTTCATATAATTTATCAATTCAAGCATGTAATGGAAATAATATAAATTGTTGTTATTATTTTAATGGTTGCTTTTTTNNNNAATCAAAATATATTAAAATATTGCAATGAAAACTTTATTTTATATAATCCACCAAA
>NZ_OV100765.1:493979-494136 GCF_920984865.1 Candidatus Nanopusillus massiliensis
TATATAAACCTGATTGATTTTTATTTAATAAAAAACATAAATTATTTGTAATTGTAAGATTAGAACTATTTATTATATTANNTGGGACTGTATTAATAGTAAAATTATATTCATAATCATATGCACGATAATTGACTTATATTTAAATTTATATATG
>NZ_OV100765.1:494144-494265 GCF_920984865.1 Candidatus Nanopusillus massiliensis
TGTAAAGAATAATTTATAGTAGAATAATATATACACATTATTTCTCCCGGATAAAATATNTGATTGTTTTTGATGGTAAATTTATTATAAGCTTTGAAAATTAGCTTGAATAACAAGATCC
>NZ_OV100765.1:494272-494386 GCF_920984865.1 Candidatus Nanopusillus massiliensis
TCTATCAGATAATTTAAATTTGTTAATAAATTTACAATATATTTTAAGTTTAATTCATCCTGTTGATTTTGAACTGTTAAATGAACAAAATATATAACAAAAGATAATATAGAA
>NZ_OV100765.1:494400-494637 GCF_920984865.1 Candidatus Nanopusillus massiliensis
TATATATTAAAAATTCATCCATAAACTTATACCCTTCATGAAACAGATTTAATATAATCAATTGAAATTCTTATTTTCATTATTTAATTCTTTATATATTTATTCGCTAATTTATCTAATAAACTTCTTCCATTATTTGTTACAACTCTTCCTTTTTTCTTTCCTTCATTTACTTTCATAACCANTCTAGCATTTTCCAATTGATGCAATATTTCCCTTATTAATTTTCCATATCCT
>NZ_OV100765.1:494767-494870 GCF_920984865.1 Candidatus Nanopusillus massiliensis
CAGGTCCTCCATTATAATCTAAATCCGCTGGANNNTCTGGATTTCTTTCTTTATCTGGTCCTGTTTTAATAAAAAATGCCCAACTTGGTGGTTTTATTATATC
>NZ_OV100765.1:494889-495009 GCF_920984865.1 Candidatus Nanopusillus massiliensis
ATATTTAGCCAATCTTTCTACAAGTATTTGACCATTTACAGCTNTTACAGATACCATAATATGCAATATTTATAAAACATTTTTAAAATATATGTAAATTATGAGTCATACTAAATTATT
>NZ_OV100765.1:495017-495464 GCF_920984865.1 Candidatus Nanopusillus massiliensis
TTTCAAGATTCGGTTCTAGATATGGAAAAGGTATAAGNNNNAATTTGTTGAGATTGAAAAGAAATATAGAAATAAAAAATTAAAATGTCCATTCTGCAANAGTGTATCAGTAAAAAGATTATCTTATGGAATATGATATTGCACTACATTGTGGCAAAAAATTTGCTGGAAAAGCTTATANTATACAATGACCCAATATATTTGCATAAATTGTAAAAGAATAATAGATGGAGAAACTGCATTAAAAAAGGTTAAATGTATATATTGTGGATCAAAGATATTAGTAAAACTAAGACCAAATACAATTAAAAAAATAAAAGCTGTATGAAAATAGGTATTNGTAATGAAGATAAAGATTTAATAGATATATTAAAATTTTTAGAATCTCAAGAAGGAATAAAAATTGACAATAATAGTATAATAATTAATAAAAAAGATATATCAAAG
>NZ_OV100765.1:495469-496046 GCF_920984865.1 Candidatus Nanopusillus massiliensis
AGCTCAGATAAACTTAATATTTAGATTATTAAATATATATGATAATCTTAACAGATTCTTGTCCAGTTTGTAATTCAAAGGATATTGAAGTAAAAACAATTGAATATGATTTTCCAGAAATAGGTAAGTCATTACTTTATGTATTTAAATGTAATTCTTGCGGTTATAAAACATATGAAATAACACCATTAGAAGATAGAGGCTATGTAAAAATAGAATATAAGATAGATAATATAGAAAAAACAAGAAAGTTATTTTTAAAATCTCCTTATGCAAAAATAATATTAAAAGAAATTGAAATAGAGATAAATCCAGGTATTGAATCAAAATTTGAAATTAGAACAATAGATGATTTTTTAATGAATGTAAAAAATAATTTAGAANNCTTTAGGATACTATATTCTGATGATAAAGAAAAATATGACAAAATAGTAGAAAAAATAAATTATATAGAAGATGTATTGAATAATAAAAGGGAATTAANNATAATAATAGAAGATGAAAAGGGATTATCAAAAATATATTAAGATTCTTGACTTTCCTGTTTTACTTCCTCAACTACAGGCATTTGATGCCC
>NZ_OV100765.1:496089-496170 GCF_920984865.1 Candidatus Nanopusillus massiliensis
CTTATTTACAGCAGCTATATCACCACCAATAGCATCTACAACAGACTTTATTCTAGATACAACNNNCTTTACTTCTACAAG
>NZ_OV100765.1:496242-496321 GCF_920984865.1 Candidatus Nanopusillus massiliensis
CTGCCTTAACTTCTGATGGATCTTTTATTCTAAATACTCTAACATAAATTTTTACCTGCCTCAGCCTTCTGAGTAGCTA
>NZ_OV100765.1:496344-496502 GCF_920984865.1 Candidatus Nanopusillus massiliensis
AGTTTCTTTCTTCTTTNNNTTTAATATGTCTCCTAAANATACCATATAAATATATATTTCTCTACCATTTTTATGCCTTTGGTTAATATTTTTGATTATCTTTTATGATATTATTTACTTAGATTGTAAACTGGATTACTTTAGTAAATCGTTCAATT
>NZ_OV100765.1:496510-496708 GCF_920984865.1 Candidatus Nanopusillus massiliensis
AGAGAATTTAACTTTTCATTATATATCTCAGACTGCTTTTTTAATTTTTCTGCTTCAACATTTAATATTTCTTTATCCTCATTGAGCCTATCTATCAATTCTTTCTTATCTTTTTCTATTAATANATTACCTATCATGAAATAAACTTTCTTTCCATCTGGTAAGTTTGATAATTCCTTTAATGCATTCTCTGTTTCA
>NZ_OV100765.1:496717-497462 GCF_920984865.1 Candidatus Nanopusillus massiliensis
TGTAAAACTTTTTGTCTTTTATTTTCTATTAATAAATATGCTTGTCTTAAATTTTCAAACTCTCCATACGTTGATGCTATTTCTTCTTCACTAACCATCTTTATTGGTATAAAATTCATTTAAAAATTATTTATGCATATATATTAAGTAATCCTTTTCCCTCTTAAAGAAACCATATCTTATTCCATGAAATACTTCCCCATCTTTTGTTAATTCTAATACATATTTTTCTGCAATTGCATCTATCATACCATCTTTTTCCCATATTTTTATATTAATTTTATATTCTTCAGGTACCCATTGGACAATTTTTGCATTCAATTTTCTTGCATCTTCTATACCATCTGATAAATATTTAGCAATAATATAATCTTCCTATTTATCTATTATTTCAATATTAAATCCTTCAAATAATCTTAAATATTTATTATTTATATCATTTCTATCTAAATAAATTATATTAGATTTTATTATAAATTCTCTATATCCTAGATCTACTTCTGGATGATTTTTAACTTTTATTATTTTATTTGATGATAAATCATTTATTATAACTTTTATTGGATTTCTTATTTAAAAAATCTCTTAGCCTTTTTATCATATATTTCTCTATTATATGTATATATTTTATCCCAATTTATAATTACATCTACAGGATTTGGACCTATTGTGTATTTCATATTTTCTTATTGCCTCTCTATCAATTCCTCTTCTTTTTAATCCTTTTAATGTTGGTAAAAATTGA
>NZ_OV100765.1:497467-497688 GCF_920984865.1 Candidatus Nanopusillus massiliensis
CCATCCAGATATTTTTCCTTCTTTTATTAATTTCCTTATTTCAGATTTATGTAATGGTAAATCTTTTACTAATAGAACCCCATAATTTAGTATTGTTGGAAATTCCCAACCAAAATATTCATAAATATATTTTTGTTTATATGCATTTACTTCATGCTCTTTCATTCTCAAAACATGTGTTATTCCCATTAAATGATCATCTATTGATACAGAAAAATTAT
>NZ_OV100765.1:497709-497793 GCF_920984865.1 Candidatus Nanopusillus massiliensis
CTTTCTGCATAATTTTCTCCATATTTTTGTAATAAATATGGATGGGGATTTTTATTTGGATTAACAATCCTAAATGCTAATGCA
>NZ_OV100765.1:497798-497899 GCF_920984865.1 Candidatus Nanopusillus massiliensis
TTATAGATGGATTTGGATGATTTAGATCAGTTTTANNNNTTATTACTGCCATTTCTTCATCATAATATCCATTTAACATCTTTTCTAACACTGTTCTAAAT
>NZ_OV100765.1:497923-498146 GCF_920984865.1 Candidatus Nanopusillus massiliensis
TATTCTGTAGCAATTCCTTCTGCTCTATATTTTGATATTATTTCTTTTGGAGAAAGATCTACATATGCAAATCCCTTTTCAATTAATTCCTTTATATATTTATAATATATATCTAATCTTTCAGATTGTCTATANNNTTCATCTACTTTATCANTTATTAACCATTCAACATCCTCCTTTATTGATTCATATACATTTGGNNCAGGTTTCTTAACCTTTGGAT
>NZ_OV100765.1:498157-498261 GCF_920984865.1 Candidatus Nanopusillus massiliensis
AATCCTTAAAATAAATTTCCCTTTATACATTTTTGCATATTCATAATTCAATATAATTGCCCTTGCNNGACCTATATGTAAATATCCTGAAGGATTTGGAGCAA
>NZ_OV100765.1:498276-498649 GCF_920984865.1 Candidatus Nanopusillus massiliensis
TTCCCTTCTATTGCATTCTTTAATGCTGGCAACCCTTTTCTTTCCTCTTTTTTCTTTTCTTCTAATAATTCTGGATATTCTTTTAATAATATATTATAAGCTTCTTCTCTAGATATATTAATTAAATTATTTATTTCTTCTTTAACTTTTGGGATTATTTCTTTTATATCTTTCTTTAAATCAGGATTTTCATATACTATTTTTGNNACAACAGAATTTAAATCTACATTTCCATACTTATATTTATTATATAATACCCATTTTTTTATTAATTTATCTATANNNNTCTTATAATACTCTTATTGCCCACTTACCCTCTTTTAAATTTAATTTCTTAGAGAATTCAGAATTATTTTGATTCACAATTACATTA
>NZ_OV100765.1:498672-509588 GCF_920984865.1 Candidatus Nanopusillus massiliensis
AATGTGTAGAACCACAATATGGACATCTATCTACATCTTTATCAATTATTGCTTTACAATTTCTACATATTTTTCTTTTTGGTTTTTTATATGCCATTATTTACCAGATTTTTTCTTTTGTTCAAGCCACTCCAGCTTACCTAATCNTGGTTGTTTCATTGTCATTGCAATCCTTGCATTTGATACACCTTTATAACTTACTGTAACTATTCTTGCTTTTACCATATCATTCTTTCAATACTTTTCTGCTATTTTTTCCAATTAAAGCTTCCTTTCCAGAGACAGATCCTCCATCATCCATTATTTGAGAAATATGAACTAATCCTTCTATATTTCCTATATTTATAAATGCTCCAAATTCTGTTATAGATGACACAAATCCATATGTTAATTCAGAAATAATTGGTAAATATGAAATTGCAGTAAATTTTACTTTATAATATACTCCTCCATCTTCAAAAACCATTATACCTTCAGATATTTCATCTATAGATTTTATTGTTACAATTATACTATTCTTTTCCACTCATTCCAACATAAGTATTTAATAATATCTTTTCTATCATTTCATTTACATTATCTGTTATTTCATTTGGCGGTACCCTTACTACATCATATATTTGAACTTCGTAAAACATTATTAGAATGATTTTATAAATTTTTATAAATCTTTGTAATTTTTATTTTTTTGCAATAAAAAATTATTATGAGCATAACAATAAATAATCTAAATAAATTCTATCAAAATAATAAAGAGATTCTGGAAGATATGGTAAAAATTTCACAAAATAGAGAAGTTGGATATTTATTATCAAATAATAGTTTTGGACATGGACCATCAAAAATAGAAACAGAAGATGATATCAATAAATTATATTAAAAAGGGTGCTATTTAATTTCACATATCACTTGAGAGATGGATTGATCTAAATATTTTGAGTGAAAAAGTTTCAAAAAAAGATTTAAATGAGTATAGATTAGGATGGGATTTTATAATAGATATAGATACAAAATCTTTAGATCTATCAAAAGTTACTGCAAGAATTATCTTTGATTATTTAAAAGAAAAAAATATTAATCCTATATATATAAAATATTCTNGAGAAAAAGGATTTCATATAGCAATTCCATGGGAAGTATTTCCAGAAACAATAAATATATATAAAAAGGATAATGTTATAGAAGAAGAAACAAGGAAATTATTTCCGGATCTTGCAAGAATATTAGCATTATATATATCAAAGGAAATAGAAGAGAAGTTAAAGAAAATAATATTATTGAAATTTAGTGAAGATGAATTAAAAGAACATGCGGTAAACGATATAGAAAAATTTAATCCATATGATATAATTGAAATAGATACAATATTAATATCATCAAGACATTTAATTAGATGTTTATATTCAATAAATGAAAAAACAGGAAATTTATCTATACCAATAAAAGAAAACTATATAGAAAAATTAAATCCTGAAGATTCCAATATAAATAATTATTCATATGAAGGTATACCATATTTAACTGAAGATTTAGAAAGAAAAGAATCAAAGGAATTAAAAAAATTAATTAATAATTCTTTATTATGGAAAATAAAAAATGAATTTGAAGTAAGAAAAATTAGTCAATTAGCAGAAAATTACAAAAATCAGGAAGGGATTGAGGAAGCAAAAAAAGATGTAGAAGAAATAAAGAAAAGAAAAATAGAAATAACTGAAGATTTATTTCCCCCATGTATAAAAAATATATTAAATAATAAAGAAATGGATGATGGAAGAAAAAGATCTTTATTTATATTAATAAATTTCTTTGTAAATATCGGATGGGAATGGGATAAAATAGAAAGATATATAAAAGAATGGAATGAAAGTTTACAGGATCCATTAAGAGATAGATATGTAGAATATCAATAAGACAGGCATAAGAAATTATAAAAAATAATAAAAAATATTTAACTCAAAATTGCAATAATGAAATATATTATAAAGATATGGAGTATGCACACCAGATAATATTTGTTCATTAATTAAAAATCCTTTGTCATATCCAATTAAAAAAATTAAAAATATAAAATCTTCTCAGGATTCTCAAAATAATTAATATAGAATTTTATTTCATCAATATGTTTTCTTAAATCTTAACTTCTCTTACTCTAAAATATTTAAAGAATTTTCTTCTTTCAACATCATTTATAATCATTCCATCAGATTCTAACAAATTTCTTCACATATTTGTATAATATTCTTCCTTTATTATCATTATCTGTTAATATAATTGCCTCTCTATAATTTAAAAATACTCCATCATCCCTTCTTATATTCATATAGCGTATATACATTATTAGCATCAGAATTCTTTTAATACTTCCTTATCTTTTTTACCTTCCACAATTATAATAGAATCCTTTTTCTCCCTTAACCTATGCAAAAAAGATATTGCCGTATACATTATAAAAAGTTTAACTTTTAATTATTAAAGTTTTTTTATTTATTATGCCACCAAAGGAAAGGGTTGTTGATGGTAAGACATTCTCATATACTGGATTAATTGACTTTCAAAAATTCTATAAATCAATGAAATAAAATTGGGATAATAAAGGATTTGACTTTTTTGAAAATAAACATGAAGAGAAAGTAAAAGATGATGGATCTAGATCTATAAATTTAGAATGGCATATAGAAAAGAAAATAACGGATTACGTAACATATATGTTATGATATATATATTACAATAGACACATTAAAATTATTAGATAATATGAAACAGTATGCAGGAATTTTAAATATAAAAATAAATGGGGATTTAATAACAGATTATCAAAAATATTTTGGAGATAAGCCATTTACTATATTTCTTAGAGGATTATTTGAAAAATATTTATATGATAGTGAATTAAAAGGATCATAAGAAAAGTATTGGAAAAACTGCAGATGATTTTCTAAATTTAGCAAAGGACTTTACAGCATCATTTAAACTATGACTTGGCAAACGGTATATAAAACAAGGGTAAGAGTCAAAAATAAAATTTGTTCCACAGGATTTTTATGAAAAATTCAAAAAATTCCTTGAAAATAATAAATGGGAAGGGATATTTAAAAAAGATAGATATGAAAAATATTATTTTCATAGATTAACTCCTGAAGGATTATTGTTTGTAGAAGCTAAATGGGAAGCTTATAAAAATTATTGGAAAGAAGAACCAAAAATTGATTGGAAAGTTAGAATTAACAATAATTATTAAGGCTGAATAATATAAATACATCTATTGGTGATTTAGATATAAGTATAGAAGGTTCTCATAATGTAGAAGAATTTAACAATTTTGATATAAGTAAGGCTAGTAGAACTGAAAAAATTTTATTAAGGTTAGGATTTTCAAAAGTATTGAGTCTAATGAAATCTAATCTAGAAAAAGTTAGAGGAAAAAAGAAATTAATAGANATGTCTGGAAGAGATTTATATAATGATTCTGAAAAGATAAAAAATTTTGTACTAGATTACTTCAAATTATATAAATATTAGCTATTAAAAATTTCTATATTTAACTCCTTTGCCTTATTTATTATTTGTTCTCTTTTTCTTTTTCCAACATTAGAAGCAATTATTGCACATTCTTTTTCCTTATCTATTTTTTCTAATTCTTCTAAATTATGTACCAATACAGGCCTCTTACCATTTGGCAATAATCCCTTTACTTCTCTTGGAGAACCATATCCAACTTCTACCATATAAACTCTACTTTTTAATTTCCTTCTTATCTTATTATGTATACCCCTTGGTCTTCTCCATGATTCTTTCCTATTTCTCAATTTTATTACTGTTCCACCATTGAAACCTAAGATAATCTGGTTTTTTCCTCTTAATTATTTTCCTTAGTTTTAATAATTTATTCATCATGGTTTTTGGATAATATAAATTCCGTCCTGGAACTTTCTTAAATCCTTTTCTCTTGCTTTTACTGAATTTTCTATTAATCCTGCAAGATTTCCTAATAATTCTATATCATGTCCCTCCAATGTGATTTCATTTTCATTTAATGTTGCTTTTACTCCTTGAGGTATTTCTATTTCTTTTATATCCCTTCCACCCATATAATTTTCAATTATTAATTTATTATTTTGCAATTTTAATTTCAATGGGAAGTGTATTGAAACACCCCTTAATTTATATACAAATCACTTTTGTTACGCCTTCAATATCATTTTTTATATGCGCAACCATTGTATTCAGTATCTCTAATTATTTTCTTTGAAGGAAAATATACCTTGAATATTATTTTATTTTCTTTTATTTCAACTATAATATTTCTGTTATTTATATTTCTATATTTTTCCCCCTTAGGTCCCTTTATATGTATTTTTCCATCTTCTATTGATACACTTACACTATTTGGTATTTCTACATAATCTATCATAATTGGAAGTCTCATCTAATCTTTATATTATAAAAAATATTAAAAATTATTCTTTTACAATATTTGCACCAAAATTGTTTTTTAAATATTCTATAACCTCTTCTTTTGTAGTTCTATGTCTTTCAGGTATTCTTGACCTCTTAATTCTCCTATACATTACTCTATATCCAGGTCTCCTAACAGTTACTATAACATCCATACCATATATACCAATTGATGGATCATATTTCATACCAGGTATCCATACATATTCTTTTATTCCGAATCCAAAGTTTCCATATTTATCAAATTGAGATTCCTTCAATGTATTATTTACTGCTTTTAATAACCATTTTAATGTTTCTTCAGCCTTTTTACCCCTTATTTTTAATTTAACTCCAATTTCCAATCCTGGTCTAATTCCCCAGGCTTGTACCCTTTTCTTTGCTTTCCTTCTAACAGGTTTAAGATCCGGAAACATCTTTTCTTAATAGTTTATCTGCCTTCTCTAAAGGTTCACCAGGTTTACCTACTCCAATATTTATTGTTACTTTATCAATAACAATTCTTCTCATTATATTATTTTTATTTGAGTTCATCTTACAGTAATTAAAGGTTTTTCTTCGCCTATTACAATCGAATAATCAAATATTGTTTCCTCCTTTTTATTATTATCTATATTTATATATTCTATAAATCTTGTATGTCCAAAGGGTTTTTTGAGTATTTTTATATTCTCTAATTTTCCAATTGTACTTACTTTTGACCCACAGAATATGTATATTAAACTTCCCTTATTCATTTTTATTATCTTTTCTATTTTATTTTCTTTTGTATTAAATAAAAAACTATCTCCTGTTTTTATATCTTTATCATCAATTATAAAATTCCTCCCATCAATTCCAGTAACCTGTATTTTTCCTCCCTTAACAAGATTCTTCCTCACAATTTTTATTATTTTCAAATCTTTTTCCTGTTCTGGAATTTCAATTACACTCTTAATTTTAAATTATCAGACATAACAACCCTATAATTTTTATTTAAATCCTTAATGGATATAACATCAAACAATCCAACATTATATCCCAGATCTTTTATTTTTTTATTATTAACCAAAACTTTTTCATTTCTTAGCAAATATTTTCTTCTCTCTTATTTTTTACAATTTTTAAATAATCTTTTAACCATAATAATATTGGCATACCATATTCAAACTTATATCCATTTGTTGCTGGCCTAATAATCCAATAATATTTCTTTCTACTTATTGGCCATGTTTTTGGTATTGTAATATTTCATAAATGCCTTTTATTNNAAACATGCCACCCATTTTATTATTTTTTAATAACTATTTTTAAAATATTTTCCTATTTAAATTTTTTGTTCAATTCCATTACTTTTGCCAATTCATCTTCCTTTATTGAGAAATTATTTAATAATTGATTTATTAATACTTCTATTTTACTTTCTTCAATATTTTTTGCCTTCATTTTTCTTTTTATAATTTCTATTCTATTTTTATCCTTTAAATTCAATCTTAATATTAATAATTTTGACCTATGAAGAGGTCTATACACTTCTTTATTTGCCTTATTTGTAAATTTAACATTATCTACATATACCTTATATTTTTTTCTATCTATATATATTACAAATCCTTCAGTATTTCTATATTTACCTCTTAAAACTGTAAAATAATCTCCAAGCATTAAGGGTAAAGAATTTATATTGATTAATTTTTTTATATCCTTTGATAACATTGAAGAAATTATCTTACCCCTAATATGCAAGGGAGCATTTACTTATATATTTTCTCTGTTTTCTAGAACTTTTAGAAGATTTCCAAGATGAACTCCAATCTTTATAATCAATATTTTTTATCTTTAGAACCATCTTATGTAACTATACTTGCAATTTTTCCAATTTCTGGCCATCTTTCAACAACCTCTCTTGCTACAGGTCCTCTAATAACTGTACCTGCTGGTGTTCCAGTTTTTTCATCTTTTATAATTATACAAGCATTATCCTCAAACTTTATCCTTCTTCCATCCTTCCTTCTATATTCTTTTCTCTGTCTACTTATAACTGCTTTCATAACCTTTCCAACTAATGATAAATCTCCATCTATTATTGATACAGAAACCATATCAGCAACTCCAGCTCTAGCATATCTTCTCTTTATACCCTTATATCCAATTACACAAACTACTTTTGATAGTTTTGCCTTTGAATTATCTGCAACCCTTAAAATTGTACCAACAGTAATTCCCTTGGTTACTCTAGCACTAATTGGCTTCATTTTTTACTAATTACAACAAAGTGATATTGTCTTTGATATTGGCCTTGTTTCTCCAATAATAACATCATCCCCTTCCTTTATATCTAAACATTTTGGAATATGAGACTTAATTTTTGATCTTCTTATCATATATCTTTCATATTTTGGAATATAATAGTATCTATAAAAGGTTACTAAAACAATTCTTCTTCTAACTCTTCACGCTTTTCCTTCAAATAAGAATCCTCTAATTCTTATTTCCCCATGCCATGGCACTTTTTATCATCACAAACTTTTTCAGGTGGATTTATACCTTCAATTCCTATATTCTTAACATGAGTCTTCTGTACCATTTTATGATTAAATTATAAATAGATTTAAAAATAATATTTCTAGAGAAATGATGATGGATCAACGATCTGAATGGTGATGATTGATGTGGCAAACTGAAAATTTATAAAGTTTTTAATAATAGTTTTAAACCTTCCTGAATATAATCTTCATTTATTTTATCAATAGTATTTGAATTTGAATAACTTAAGTCAATAAAAATTCAATATTCATTTAAAAATCTTTATAAATTTAGTCGGGCCGGCTTCCGTGCTTTCCCAGCTACCGCCAGTACTCACACGGACGTGGGCCGGCTTAACTTCCGTGTTCGGCATGGATACGGGTGTTTCCCGGCCACTTTGGCCGCCCTAAGATTATTTTTAAAATAAATATTTTTTAAATCTTTCTTATTATAAACCTTTTTACCCTATTACAATATAAACATTTATATATAATTCTACCTTTTCTTAGCCCCTAATCTGCAATGTTTTTCCAACAACTTAAAGAGTATAACATTTTTTACAAAATTTATTCCTCAATTCCTTTGGTAATTTTATTCTTGCTTTATTTTTTATCTTCCATAGTATAAATATATATCTTCTAGCTAACTCTTATATTATCTATATTTTCTAAAGCTAATTTATATAATTCAAAAATTCTTCTTTTTGCTATATTTTTATAGATTGTATTGTATTTCCTTTTCTTCATTCTTATCAAGGTTCTTCCACATAAAATACAATATTTCGCCTAAATGATGATTTACCTTTGGTATAAGAACCTCAATAGTTTCTTTCCTATATTTATCTATAGATATTACTACTGGAGAAGTTAAATTATAACGAATTCTAAATTTTAATGCCTCATATTGATCTTTTATATTTATATATTTAGTTCCTACTTCAAATTTTCTAACATAAGGAGAATGATTTTTAATTGTAATTAAAACTTTCTTTTCATAAATTATATTATTTACATCAAAAGATGTTTTTATTTCTACATTCCATACATCCATTAATTCTTCACTCATAATAATTTTAATGAACCAGTTACTTTATTAATCTTTTCTTCTATATCTGGGCCTATACCTATACAAGTAATAGTTCCAGGCTCTAATTGAGTTAATCCTGCATCTTTTATTAAAACAGTATTTAAATCTAAAGATATAGATTGATTATATATATTCATTAATTCATCCATTCATTCACCTAACAACAATTTTCTTTGCACCTTCCTCCCTCCATTTTTCTACTATATCTTTATCCCTTTCTAATTGATTTAAAACAGCTTCAACAGCAGCATGAGCTACCTGGGTACATAATTTCCCTTTTCCAATCTCCAAATCTTTTCTAACTACAATTACTAATTTATATACCATCTAATTCCTTTAATTTTTCCAATAATAATTTGTATCTATAATTATCTATCTTTTCATTTATTTATCTCTTCATTTAATTTCTTATTTATTTCATTTAGCTTTTTATTTATCTCATCTAATAAATTATATATGTTTTTTATATCATTTGAAATATTATTATATTTATCTTCTAACAAATTCAATTCTATCTTCAATTCTTTTATTTTCTGCCTTGTTATTTTCAATTTCGGATTTTAATTTATCTATATCTTCTTTTATACTATCTAAATATTTTTTAAAACCAAGTAGAACTACATTATATTTTTCAAGTCCCAGTAAATTGTTAATTATTTTATCATAATCTGTATCACCCATATAGTTTAATATTTTTTAGATATTGATAAAAATTATGATAATTAACTTCATCAAGCATTAGCATCATTTATAACATATCTTATATTTTTCTATATATTTGATTTTGATAAAATATCTTCAATAATTATATCAATAATAGTTGGGCTTATTTGCGTACTACCAGATTATGATTATAAAATTTATAACTGGGCAAATAAACAATATGAGATTATTAAAAAATCAAAAATTTTAAAATATCTATTATATCCATATTATTTATTTATTTTATTTTTACTGAAATTATTTAAACATAGAGGCTTTACTCATTCTATATTCCCAATAATAATATTTTTTCTTTTAGGATTTTTTATAATGAAAATATTTTATTTATTTTCTTTAGCATTTTTATTACATATTATTGAGGATTCATTAACAGTATCTGGAATTACTCCATTATATCCATTATCAAACTATAAATTTGTTATACGCAATTTAAATAATAGAAAAAATAGAAAATTACAAGAGTATCTATCCTATATAACTTATATTATATTTTTTGCAATAATTCTCTTATGAGGATATTTATAGCAATAGATCCACCAGAAAAGATAAAAGATGAAATAGAGAAAATCAGAAAGGGTTTCAGAGGTATATATGGGAAACCTGTTGAAAGAGAAAATTTTCATATAACATTAAAATTTATTGGAGTTGTACAGCCAAATATATTTGAAAAAATAAAAGAAGAATTAAAAAATATAAATTATAATAAATTTAGTATAAAAATTGGTAATATTGGAACATTTGGAGATAGAGTAGTTTGGAAGGTGTATATGAAGGATATGAAGATATAATTAATTTACATAATTTAATAGATAAAACAACTATATAAAATAAAAATTGATAGAGACTACAATTTTTCTCAGCATATTACATTATATAGAATAAAAGAAATAATAAATAAAAAAGAATTTAAAGAATCAATTGAAAAATTATCTAAATATATATCTGATGATATTTTAATAGATAGATTTTATATAAAGCAAAGTATATTAAGACCTGAAGGTCCCTTATATATAAATATGGCGGAATACAAATTATTATAAATATTATTGATAATCTATTTCTATAATGGCTTCAAACTTATTACCAGAGATAAAAGCAAGAAAATTCGATAGGATATTTATATGCAGAAAATGTGAAGCTAGGATTAGAGCAAATCCTGAAAAAGTAAGAGCAGGTCTTGTTAGATGTAGAAGATGTAAATCAACAGCATTAAGACCAAAGAAATCAGAAATTACGTTGGTTACTGGAAAAACAGCTAAGTAAATGAGTTATAATCTATATANATCAAACAGCAGTATTTTTAGCATATTAAAAATTTTTTTAGCTATCATATAATATTTATACTTCTAAAAATTTTTAAAAAAGAAAATACTGATTATAAATTTATTTATGGAATGTTTAAGACAAAAAAATAAATGGAAATAATGAAAAAAATATCTAATTCAAAATTTTCTAAATTTTTATCCATATCATCATTAATTTTAGGTCCTATATTAAATATCGTTAGCGGTTTTCTTCTTATTTTTTGGAATTTTAACAAAAACTCCAACATATGCCCCAGCATTACCTGGTATATCATATGGTCCTATAACATTGCCTATAGCACAAACAATAATTGCAATCTTCATAGCAGCATTTATACATGAGTTCTCGCATGTTGTTTTAGTATATAAAAATAACTTAGATTTTAAATCTTGGGGATTCTTTTATTTAGGACCATTAATAGGTGCTTTTGTTGAACCTGATGAGAAAGAAATTGAGAAATTGAATAAAAAAGAACAGATAAAAATATATAGTGCAGGTGCTGCTATAAATATAATTGCTGGATTAATATTTCTACTACTATTTCTATTTTCTATATATATAATTTCTATATTTAATTTAGCAACACCATATGTAAAGATATTACATACTCTCCCAAATACATATGCATATATATGTTNNNCCAAATAATACAATTTTATATTCTATCAATGGAAATCAAATATTATACTTAAATCAAATTGAAAATGCTTTAAATAATACAGAACCTGGTGAATATATTTTATTGAATACAAGTGCAGGATTATTTAATATTAAGTNAACTAATAAAGATGGTAAACCATTTACAGGAATTGTAACTGAAGCAAGAATATAATTATAAAATT
>NZ_OV100765.1:509594-509665 GCF_920984865.1 Candidatus Nanopusillus massiliensis
ACTGGATTTTTTTGAATCATTATTATTTTGGTTATTTGTAATAAATGTTGGACTTGGAATTGGTAATATGA
>NZ_OV100765.1:509673-509738 GCF_920984865.1 Candidatus Nanopusillus massiliensis
TATCCATTAGATGGAGGAAAAACGATGGAATCTATATTAGAAATATTCTTGGATAAAAAGGAATC
>NZ_OV100765.1:509750-509855 GCF_920984865.1 Candidatus Nanopusillus massiliensis
CTACATCTATATCTATAATATTATTAGTCCTAATATTATATAATATATCTTTTATTCTCTGAACTTTCCTCATAAATATTTTATAGTTAATAGATTATATCATAT
>NZ_OV100765.1:509867-510454 GCF_920984865.1 Candidatus Nanopusillus massiliensis
TCTACCTTTCTTCTTATATCATAATTTTTAAATTCCATATATAACATGTTTTGATATATTTCATATATAATTTCTCNNNNTCTCTCAGCAAACTCTAAATTATTCTTTAGCATTTCTTCTATTGATTTTCTATATANNNCCCCAACAAAATCCATCAATCCCATNATATTAAATACTCATCAACATTTAATTCATCATTTTTTGGAATGCTATTATTGAATATAAAATTATAGAATATTTTTGCTTCTGCATATTCTTGATAACTTATCATGGCANTATTATTCAACCTGGGTTCTTCTCTTACAAATTTGTCCATTTCTTCTTTATACTTATCCATTTAGATCATATATTCATTTGCAGATTTTATATCACCTCTTATTACTGAATATATTATTGATTTTGATGTTCTATTTAATTTGACTNCTACTTCAATTATTTTATCTTTTTTATCTTCAAATTCTCTAAATTTTTCTTTTAAATTTTCTATATATTCTTTTTCTATCATTCCTTTATTTTGAGAATAAATGTTTTATATACATTGTGCCAAAAGAACCTTTATCCAAGATAAAAGAAATTGCTATAAAATT
>NZ_OV100765.1:510461-510735 GCF_920984865.1 Candidatus Nanopusillus massiliensis
ATATTATATTCCAGGTTTCTTATTTCTGATAGAATATTTCTTTCTGTTGATAATAATGTTAAAGATGGTTTATCNNNNAATTTTCAGTTCTTCATAATTTATTCCTTCTTCATTTAATATATCTTTATATATATTCTTATCTTTTATATCATATCCAATTAAATAGAAATTTTATATCCTTTAATTTTTCAATTTCTTTTTTATCCTTAATTATATAAAATCTTCCAATTTTTGTTTCTATAAAATAATTTTCTCCATAATTATTTTTTACATA
>NZ_OV100765.1:510742-511068 GCF_920984865.1 Candidatus Nanopusillus massiliensis
AATAATTTATTCCATAAGTATGATTGATATGAATGAACAAACATCTTTAATATTCTCTTTGGTATATATTTTAATGCCCTTTTAAAATTTCTCTCTTTTGATAAATAATTTANNAATGATCTTTCAACATGCCAAATAATTTGGAAATATTCTCAATGCTTCTTTAAATTTACTCCAATTTTCATATAAAAATTTTCTTGCCTTTATTCGGCCTCGCTTTTTTCATTTTTATAATCTGTTAAAAATATTTTTATTGCATTTTCGTAATTCCTTTTAATTATATATTTCCCAATTATATGAATTTATTTCCCCTATTTCCAAATCTT
>NZ_OV100765.1:511074-511855 GCF_920984865.1 Candidatus Nanopusillus massiliensis
TCAAAATAATTGAAATAATATTTATCAAATGTTTCTATATTTTTATTGAATATATTAATTTCTTCATTGCTTAATTCTCTTATAGTTATTCTAAAATAGTTATATTTTATATCAGAAATCTTTAGTGGTTCATAAATGTGCTACATATTTTAAATATACATTCCCAAAATTATATTCATCTTTAAAATCATTAAAATTTCTTATAGCAATATATTNNTCTGATAATGTATTTTTATCTTTTTCTCCTGCAAAATATATTTTTCTTTTTGAAATATGTAATTTCCTTGCAATTATTTTAATTGCATTTATTGTATTTATATTTCTTTTTCTCATTAAAAAATATCTNNATGTTTCCCCCTCTTTCTTTTTATCTAAATCAATTATTTCTTCAACAATAAAATCCTCTGGTTTTTCTTTTATTTTCATTTATATTCTAAANNNCCATTCCCACATTTCCTTTGCTAACTTTCCATCATACATAAACTTATCAATATTAATATTCTTTCTTCTTTCTTGTATTTTACTTAGCAATTCCCATATTTTATTAACAGTATATTCTTTCAATTCTCCTCGTTTTTAATTCACCCATAATATATTTCTCCCTTATTTCCTTTAATTTATTATCATCTTCTTCAAATAATACAGATAAACAAAAATATGAAACATCAATATCAGGATTTCCTCCATATTTTCTATGTTCTTCTNATGTACTTCTTCCACCAGAAAATGCATATTTAAATATTTTATATTTTATTGTATCATAATCATCATCAACAAATAT
>NZ_OV100765.1:511870-512041 GCF_920984865.1 Candidatus Nanopusillus massiliensis
CTGAGGCACTCATTTTTGTATATGGACCTTGTAATCCCCATACAAATTTTGATAAAATTATAGAAGCTTTATAATATNNAAATTTTTCCGCAATATCTCTTTGTAATCTAAAATTGGNNNTTGAGTCAATTCCACATGGAATCAACGGAATATTTCTTTCAAAGAATGCTG
>NZ_OV100765.1:512059-512403 GCF_920984865.1 Candidatus Nanopusillus massiliensis
ATATAAAATGGTAAACCAATTGATGAATATNNNCAAATCCAAAAACAGATTTTGCAGTATTTAAATTTATTTCTCTTGCAATATAAATTGCANCTTTATACATGTTTTTTATATATTCTGAATCTATAAATATGAATGTTTTATCAGGATCAAATCCTAAAGCTGCTATTGTTTTTGCATCTTCTAATGCATATTCTCTTATTTCTTCATAATTATTCGCTTTCTTTTCCCAATATTTTTCTTCATCAGGTATTTGTATATATACATTTACATTAAATTTTTCTTGAAACCATTTAGTTAATAAAAATGGAATTAAATGAGCCAATATGCATCTTACTTTCAGA
>NZ_OV100765.1:512423-512520 GCF_920984865.1 Candidatus Nanopusillus massiliensis
AGAAAAAACCTTTTTCCCTCAATATATTTACTTAATAATAAATCAAAATCTTCTAGGCGCATAGAAAAATTTTCTTCTTAATAAAACATGAAAATCA
>NZ_OV100765.1:512525-512690 GCF_920984865.1 Candidatus Nanopusillus massiliensis
TAGATATTTTAAATTATTTAATATAACATCATCAATTTCTTTAACACCAAAGAATTTTATTAATCTTTCATAATCTTTTTCTTCCTTTATATTTACATCATATATATTTATAATATCTTTATATTCATTCATTTATCAAATATCAAAATTAATTATATAAATATG
>NZ_OV100765.1:512776-512933 GCF_920984865.1 Candidatus Nanopusillus massiliensis
TATAAAAATTTAAATTGAAAAATATAAAATGGATGAAAATTTATCAGAATTCTTAAATAACATAATAATTTTTCAAAAATTGCATATACATCTAGTATTTTTGGTTTTTCATCATATTTATTATTTATAATTCTCTCTATTTTTTCCACATATAATA
>NZ_OV100765.1:512939-513672 GCF_920984865.1 Candidatus Nanopusillus massiliensis
TGAGTCCATTTACATTNNNATTTAGTCCATTTCTATCCTTATCAATANNNNATATTTCTCTTAATTTAATTTCTCTAGGAACAATTTTAATTATATTAATTATTATTTCAATTATTTCATACTTTATATCTATAGAATACTTAAAGAAAATATTTAGAACAATTGAAAAAATAATAAATAAAGAATATTTACAAATAATTTGTTTTCAATAATATATATTGGAATACTTATATCTATTTTTATTACATATNNNNGATTAATAATTATTGGAATATCAAATTATATCAATATTAAAGAAATTATATAATATTGTTATTTATTTAAGAAACCAAAATATAAATAAATATTTTAAAATATCTATAATAAGGATCAATATTTCCATTATTATTAATATTATCATTTATTGGGTTTTATTATATTAATAAAGAATTAAGTAAATATAATTTATATAGTAATTCTTTTTAATTCTTCTTCTATATCTTTTAATTTTTCTCCTAAATTATANNNAGAATCTCTTCCCTTTACAGTTATTAAATTTCTATCTACTACATAATCTGCATTTGTTACTAATTTTACCCCAGAATCTGAAAAAGATTTTAAATATTGTGGATATTCATCATAATTATATGTTATTGTTCTTCCAGCCAATAAACCAGACTTTAANAAAGCTATTTGGGATAAAGAGGATAATATGAATGTNNTATATGAAGCTATAAACCTTGTAAATATCGCT
>NZ_OV100765.1:513728-513890 GCF_920984865.1 Candidatus Nanopusillus massiliensis
TATCAAAATGATTTTCTTTCATTAAAAATATTTCATGTACATCAAAATNNNNTAGTAATTTACTTTTATATTTTCCTATTCCAATTTTTCTATTTTTTATAGCAATATATGTTCTGCCATCCAATATATCTAAGAAGTTAAAAAGGTCATCTTCATCAAATC
>NZ_OV100765.1:513901-514154 GCF_920984865.1 Candidatus Nanopusillus massiliensis
TAATTTATTAAATTCATTTTCTCATTAAATTAANNATCCTTTAACATATTAAAATTTTTATTTTTCAAAATATTTTAAATGGATATATGCAAAACATAAGAATTNNNNATTTAAGAAATGAAAATATTGAAGATAATAAACATAAATTATTAGAAATAAAACTTATATTAGATAATCCAAATATAAAGATAGAACAAATATATTTTTGGCTANNAGATTTTATTAGAGATAGTTTAAAAATGAATATTAATAA
>NZ_OV100765.1:514166-514247 GCF_920984865.1 Candidatus Nanopusillus massiliensis
ATTTACCATCATCTGTTGCATCTTCATTTTTTGGAGAAATGGGACAAAGATTAACAAAGATACTAAATAATGCAAGATCAT
>NZ_OV100765.1:514265-514418 GCF_920984865.1 Candidatus Nanopusillus massiliensis
ACATTGACAAGAACAATTATTTCTATTTTAAATGAATATAAACAACTATATTCAATATATGTTTTATATGAAAATTTATTATCAAAAAAAGTCTGAAGAAGCACTTGCAAGTTATTTACATTNNAAGATAGATGGTTATCAAATGTTGATTCT
>NZ_OV100765.1:514431-514650 GCF_920984865.1 Candidatus Nanopusillus massiliensis
GGTTCTTTAAGAAATTTACANNCATCAAGATTCCCAANNNNTGTAGATTTATTTCTTCTAGCAGATCTAAAATCTGAACTAGAAAAATTTAAGAATAAAAAATTAATAGGAGAAGAATTATTTAATTCATTATTTAATAATCAAGAAAATACTGTTCCAAGAGATTTAAATGAATTACTGTAATAATGGAATAATAAATAGAAGAATATATAATTTATT
>NZ_OV100765.1:514657-514780 GCF_920984865.1 Candidatus Nanopusillus massiliensis
AGGTTAATAGAATTTTATCAGCTGGCTTGAAAATAATAAAAAAGTTTTATATGATAGAATTAATTTATTAAAATCTTATTTAAAACATGAATTAAGTTCATTATTATATTATGTTGAATTTGC
>NZ_OV100765.1:514789-515016 GCF_920984865.1 Candidatus Nanopusillus massiliensis
TTTTAAATTTGCAAGAAAATTTTACAANATCCGGATCAACCTGTAGATGTTGTAAATGCATTTGAAACAGCAATTAGAAATATATCATTAATAGCAAATCAAAATGAAATAAAATTAAAAAGATATGATGAAAAAGAGGGAAAAGAAATAGAAAAATCTTACATACCATTATACTGAAATTGATATGACAGCAAGGGCAATACCTCTATTGTTGGAACTGGAAGATT
>NZ_OV100765.1:515055-515146 GCF_920984865.1 Candidatus Nanopusillus massiliensis
AGATTATTACCTCAGAGCTTATTTAGTTGAAAAAGAAGAATATGATTCAATAATAATAAATCAAGAAAGTGAGGATTTAGCATATATAACT
>NZ_OV100765.1:515151-515478 GCF_920984865.1 Candidatus Nanopusillus massiliensis
AAGAGATGATTATATAAAAAGTATGTCTGATTTAATTTTGGAGATGTTTCTATATGATATAATAAAAAATGATGAGAATTAATTAAAAATAGTTGCTGAAAAATCCAATGCAAAACCATGAAGAAATAAAAAATGATCCTTATAAAATAAAATGGACAAAAGAACTTGTAGAAGAATTGAAAAAGGATGAGAGAATAAAGAGAGCATTATCAAGTATTACTTGGATAAAAAAATATTTAGAAAGAGAAAAAAAGGAAGAAAAAGAAGAAAAAAAGGAAGAAAAAAAAGAGGAAAAGAAAGAATCAGGTATTTCATTAATATTTCCAA
>NZ_OV100765.1:515490-515668 GCF_920984865.1 Candidatus Nanopusillus massiliensis
ATTGTAATATGGTTACATATAACTTATATCAACTTTTGGTAAAGATATTAGCAATATTGAAAAAAATGTAAAAAAGAAAGTTATTGAAGAAGAAACAAAACCAATAATCGAAGATACAAAAGAAAAAAAAATAGATATTGGCATGGAAAATATATATGATATTTAAAAAGACCTTCAA
>NZ_OV100765.1:515694-515774 GCF_920984865.1 Candidatus Nanopusillus massiliensis
GACCATTATATATAAATGAATGAAGAAGATAAAAAACATCTTAATGAAAATGAAGAAAAAAAATATCCAAAGGAATTATA
>NZ_OV100765.1:515845-515969 GCF_920984865.1 Candidatus Nanopusillus massiliensis
TCTTCAGGATATCCTGGAGNNGAAATACAAACATTTTCTTTTTCCAGGCAATGGCCANATATACCAAGACAAATATTTGAAGAAATTGCAAGAAATGCAAAAATAAATAATGTAGAAGTTAAAA
>NZ_OV100765.1:516003-516133 GCF_920984865.1 Candidatus Nanopusillus massiliensis
CAACGGATGAAAGAGGAAATATAAGAGAGGATAATATAAAACAAATGGCTTATAAAACATCAGCAATACTGAAAAGCGCAGAAATAATGTCAAAAATTTATGGAGAACCAATTAAAGTAAATATGCATGC
>NZ_OV100765.1:516140-516233 GCF_920984865.1 Candidatus Nanopusillus massiliensis
CTTACATTAACAGAATGGGATAAAGATTTTGAAAAGAGATTAAAAGATGAATTATTAAATAATTATGAATTTAGAAGATCTTTTGCAGAAAAA
>NZ_OV100765.1:516241-516390 GCF_920984865.1 Candidatus Nanopusillus massiliensis
ATTAGGATATATAACAACAGCAGAATATAATAGATTAACTAGTAAAAATATTGATATAGAAACATTAGAAAAAAATGTACCATCATGGGCTTTTTGCAAAACAAGAAGCTGCATATATTAGTTTAGGTGGAAACTATGAATATTTAGGA
>NZ_OV100765.1:516426-516607 GCF_920984865.1 Candidatus Nanopusillus massiliensis
AGAAAGGGCAATAAAACTTTCTGCTGTTGATGAAATTTATAAAGAAAATGAAAAAATCTGGATGAATATATTTAATGATATTGATAAAGATTTTAATTCAATAAAGAAATATTTATTAGATAATAATCAATTAATAAGTTATTTTGGATATAGTACTGTAGATCAGAAAAAAATAGGAGAA
>NZ_OV100765.1:516615-516743 GCF_920984865.1 Candidatus Nanopusillus massiliensis
TAATCTAAATAGATATAAAACTTTTTTAGAAAAAGTAAAAGAATATATTGATGCAATAGAGAATAATATAAATGATATTGCAGATCCNNNGTTAAGAGATGCTGCAGAAAAAAAGATATTCTTCTATA
>NZ_OV100765.1:516754-516836 GCF_920984865.1 Candidatus Nanopusillus massiliensis
TGAAGAAAATTTGAAGAAAATAGAAAATTATGAAAATGAAATATCAAAATTTGCTAAGGAAATTATACAAAATAATAGTAGT
>NZ_OV100765.1:516847-517017 GCF_920984865.1 Candidatus Nanopusillus massiliensis
AAGTTTATCTTATAAATAAAATGTTTGATTTTGTAAATGATATAAATTCATCTATAACAAACACAGATTNNNTATTATCTCAACTAANNNNTACAGGATTTTCAGAATTTCCAATTCTAATTTTAAAACCATATCAAGAAGTTGCAATAAAAACAGCTCCAGAAGTTAAT
>NZ_OV100765.1:517043-517120 GCF_920984865.1 Candidatus Nanopusillus massiliensis
GAAAGGGAAATAAGTAGAAATCAAAAAGAATGGTATAAAGATTTTGATAAGTATTTAAGTTATATAAATATTGAAGA
>NZ_OV100765.1:517126-517205 GCF_920984865.1 Candidatus Nanopusillus massiliensis
TCCTGGAGCACCTGCTACAAGACNAGATATATGGAAAAAATTATTAAATAATATCAAGAGAAGAAGTAAAAAAGGTAAT
>NZ_OV100765.1:517290-517513 GCF_920984865.1 Candidatus Nanopusillus massiliensis
ATTTGAAGTAGGCACATGTAAAAATGTTTGAAAAATATGGATATAAAAAGGATGATATATTAAAATGGGTTGAAGAAATTAAACCAGAAATTAGGCATTTGCATGTTCATGAAACACAAGCTGGNNNAGACACTCATTTACCATTGGGAATGGGATGGGATGATATAATTGCATCAGAATTAGAGAAACTTAGAGATAAATTAGAAAATAAAAAAGTAACAAT
>NZ_OV100765.1:517521-517651 GCF_920984865.1 Candidatus Nanopusillus massiliensis
AACCTGGTGAATATTATGCTAATCAATTTCATAAAATGTATGGAAGTGAATATTCTAATTTATTAGAGGTGCTGGGCCTTATGATATATATGGAAATATTCCATATCAATTTACTACATCATTACCATAT
>NZ_OV100765.1:517748-517859 GCF_920984865.1 Candidatus Nanopusillus massiliensis
AACTAGTAAAAGGCAAGAAACTTTTTCTGGAGAAAAAGATGATTAATAATTTAAAAATATTTTTAATTAGTTTTATTTATGAGTATAATAGATAAAATAATCTCATATTTA
>NZ_OV100765.1:517865-517986 GCF_920984865.1 Candidatus Nanopusillus massiliensis
GTTGAGGAACCAAAAAAATTATTATCTTTAAGAGAAAGAGTATATAATACATTATTAGTAATATGCATTATATACTGTTTTAGCATCAATACCTTTATTTGGAATATCTCCAGAAGTTTCT
>NZ_OV100765.1:518097-518164 GCF_920984865.1 Candidatus Nanopusillus massiliensis
CTTGGAATAATAAATACTAATATAAATAATGATGAAGGAAAAACAAAATTTGATAATTATACAAGAT
>NZ_OV100765.1:518171-518450 GCF_920984865.1 Candidatus Nanopusillus massiliensis
ATTAATATTTATTATATTAGAAAGTATAATTTTAATTGCAAGTGGAAATATAGCACCAAATAATATTTATGGGAATAAATCCAATAATTTTATACATTATTTTATTTTTACAATTATTTATTGAAGGATTGTATTATATTATTATTAGACGATTTCTCATTTAAATATGGAATTACATCAAATATATATTATATTTTAACTGTAATAANNATTGCATAAGCTTTAAGATTATTTAACCCCCTTTCTCCTCCATCTAGCTCACCAAGTTTATTTGCACAA
>NZ_OV100765.1:518457-518537 GCF_920984865.1 Candidatus Nanopusillus massiliensis
GATATATACCAGAAGGTATTTTATATTTATCACAAGGAAATCATAAATTGAGATCTTGCATTTTTATTTGCTGCAATAAT
>NZ_OV100765.1:518565-518699 GCF_920984865.1 Candidatus Nanopusillus massiliensis
ATACTTACAATCACTAAAAATAGAAGTCCCATTATTATATTTAAATATTAATGTGAGAAATAATCAAATATACCAATACAATTATTATATACTTCCGTAATTCCTGCAATATTTATTTATGCATTAATAAATGA
>NZ_OV100765.1:518760-518904 GCF_920984865.1 Candidatus Nanopusillus massiliensis
AAATATAATAATAAACATAGGACAGTTTGGAATTAGTTATTTATACCTTCCATTCAATATATTTCATATAATATTTTATTTCTTATTATTCACAATTGGCGGAATGTTTATATCTAAATTCTGGATATATGCTACTGGTTTAGA
>NZ_OV100765.1:519068-519187 GCF_920984865.1 Candidatus Nanopusillus massiliensis
GTTCTGCAGTATCTGGAGTAAGCATATTATTATTAATAGTAATAGCTGGACAAATATATAATGACTTGAAGCAGGAGCAGATGCGTTATATNTAATACCATTAATTGAAAAGATTTAAA
>NZ_OV100765.1:519200-519357 GCF_920984865.1 Candidatus Nanopusillus massiliensis
TTTTTATTCTATGTATTATTTTTGGTTATATTAGTAACTATAGTAATAAAAATAATTGNNAGACTAACTGGAATAAAAGAACATCAGAAAAAATTACAAGAAATACAGAAAAAATACATTGAAAGTTTTAAATCNGGAAAAATAGAGGAATTAAATA
>NZ_OV100765.1:519366-519501 GCF_920984865.1 Candidatus Nanopusillus massiliensis
AACAACTTACAAAAGTATATTCAAAAGTAATGAAACATACAATGATTGTCACTATAATNNNGATAATTATATTAATTTTTGTTATTTTCGGCTTTCAATCAGGGTTCTATGTTACAAATATAAATAATACAACAA
>NZ_OV100765.1:519512-519607 GCF_920984865.1 Candidatus Nanopusillus massiliensis
AATAAATCCAATATTATATAAACAAGATTTTGCTATATATTATAATAAGAGTTTTCTAGNATTTTATCATGCAAATTACAATATAATAAGTTTAA
>NZ_OV100765.1:519613-519901 GCF_920984865.1 Candidatus Nanopusillus massiliensis
CATACGAAGCAAAATTATTATCTATAAATTCTATAACAAACACATTACCATTTAATTAGCAATGATAAATATGGAAAAGGTTAAATCCTTTAATTATATATATAATATTATATATTTTGATACAGATTTTCTTATTAATATTTAATATCATTTACTCAAGATTTATAAAAAAATCTAAAATAGATAATAAAAATGGCTAAGACATATTTAATTAGAAAACCACCCTCTGGAAGAATATCCATAATTGTAAAATTAAGAAAAGGAAATGTACCAAGATGCACAATATGC
>NZ_OV100765.1:519927-520000 GCF_920984865.1 Candidatus Nanopusillus massiliensis
CATTGCATCCTTCAAAATATAGAAGATTAAATTTATCACAAAAAAGGGNTAGCAGAAAGTATGGAGGATATTT
>NZ_OV100765.1:520005-520088 GCF_920984865.1 Candidatus Nanopusillus massiliensis
ATAAATGCTTAGAAAATTTATTAAAGGAAAAGGTAAGGGAAAAAATAAAAATATTAAATTCTAATCAATAAAAATGCTACTAG
>NZ_OV100765.1:520143-520529 GCF_920984865.1 Candidatus Nanopusillus massiliensis
TAGTGATCATAGTAATTGATAATAATTTTGTATTGGTGATGGAGATATAAAAAGAAGAAGAATAAACATAAAACATTTAGAACCTACAGATAAGGTATTAAATATAAATAAAGGAATAAAAACTGAAGATTTAATAAAGGAAATGCTAAAAAATAAAATACCAGTATCATATTNNNAATTAAAAAGAGAAAATTTATTGACAAGTGAAATAATAGAATTCTATAAACAAAACTTTGGAGAAAAATGGGAAGAAATTGCAAAATCTGNNNNATCTCCAAGCAAAGGAAAATTGATAATATTAAATTTTTTATAATCTATATANNNCATATTTGAAAGCATTAGCTTATATTTTCCAAATTTTATATACCATGCATGGAAGGTAAATT
>NZ_OV100765.1:520625-520705 GCF_920984865.1 Candidatus Nanopusillus massiliensis
GGAAGTTTTGTTGTTTTAGATGTACTTGCACTTCTTCAGATTTTATTAACTATATAATTTTTTGAATAATTATATTTTAG
>NZ_OV100765.1:520789-520970 GCF_920984865.1 Candidatus Nanopusillus massiliensis
AATTTCCAAATATTTAAAGTACTAAGAAAAATAAAATTATATGAATATATACCAAAAAGAAATAAAAGTAGAAACAAAAGGTCCATATGATTTTATAGATATAACAGATAAGGTTAATGAATTATTAAAAGAATCAGGAATAAAAAATGGAATAATATCATTATTTTCATTACATACATAC
>NZ_OV100765.1:520975-521325 GCF_920984865.1 Candidatus Nanopusillus massiliensis
GTATAATAATACAAGAAAATGATAAAACAATATTTAAGGATATTGAAGAATTCTTTAATAGAATATTACCATTAAATATAAAATATCATCATAGTTATGAGGGAAATATTAATGCAACGGCACATATAAAAACAAATTTATTATCTCAATCTTTATGTATACCAATAAAGGATGGAAAACTCTTGTNNNNAACAAAGCAAAGGATAATATTTTTAGAATTATTTGAATACTAGAGAAAGAAGAGTATTCATAACAATAAATGGAGAATAAAAAAATTATTAATAATGTAAAAGCATCCTTTCTCTTTTATTATTAACAGAATTATCTCTAAATAAAAAATAATATGATTT
>NZ_OV100765.1:521363-522343 GCF_920984865.1 Candidatus Nanopusillus massiliensis
TCTCGTCCAATATCAAATATTTATTGCGATATAATTATACCTAAAATACTTTTCTGCAAATTCTCTTCCTGAATTTTCATAACGTTTATAATTTATATTCATATATTTTAGCATTTTTTTAATTGAGCTTCTCTTATTTTTAAATAGCATAATTAATTCCTCTCCATAACCCAAATATTCCAACCATTCTGCAATTTTTATTTCTCCTACTTCACATACTCTAAGATTTTCACATTCTTTTATAAATCCTTTTGTAAAATAATATATAGCTGCANGATTTATATTTTCTATATCATCTCCTATNNTACTATCTAAACTATCTGATTTTCTCATGATTATATCTTTAAAAGAAAGACAAATAAAAATATCCTTATATTATTTTCTATGCTTAAAAACTTTTCTGGCAGGATCAATATTTAAAGGAATTTGAAGGAAAAGTTGTTGAAATTAGAGGAAAAGAAGTTATTTTGGATACAATTGCATTTTATGCAAGAAGNNGTGGTCAACCAGGAGATACTGGAGAAATAAATGGAATAAAAGTAATAGATNNNNATTATGATGATAAAGGAAATATTATACATTTATTAGAAAAAGAACCAAATTTTAAAGCTGGAGATATTGTTAAAGGAAAAATAGATTGGGAAAGAAGGTATAAATTAATGAGATTACATACAGCTTTACATATATTGTCTGCAGTATTAAATAATATGTTCGGCAATGAAAAAATTACCGGAAGCCAAATATATAAAGGATAAAGCAAGAATAGATTTCGATTTAGATAAATTAGATGATGAATTAGTAAAAAAGATTGAAGAAAAAGCAAATGAAATTATTAATAAAGATTTACCTGTATATGCAAAATTTGTAAGCAAAGAAGAAGTTGAAAAAATGCCACAATTAAAAAGATTAATGGATGAAAAAAGATATGAAAAATATGATGTTCTAATAGCAGCTGGTATTGGAGATATTGATATACAATT
>NZ_OV100765.1:522356-522579 GCF_920984865.1 Candidatus Nanopusillus massiliensis
TCATGTAAAATCTACAAAGGAAGTGGGAAGAATAAAAATTATTGGAAGAGAAAATAAAGGAAAAAATAATAAAAGGTTAATTATTACAGTTGAATAGTTTCTCTTTTCTAAACTATACTATCTAATTCCTATATTTAACCTCTTTTTTAATTTAAATGAACTTATAAAANNAGAAGTTTTTCCAATAATTAAAAAAATTAATAACTATTGTATTGGCTGTTTT
>NZ_OV100765.1:522592-522676 GCF_920984865.1 Candidatus Nanopusillus massiliensis
TTCCATCCCATTTCTTTTCTAAAATTATTTATTAATTCTATTGATTTTATCTTTTCTTCTTTAAGCATATCTCTTTTTCTTAAT
>NZ_OV100765.1:522708-522884 GCF_920984865.1 Candidatus Nanopusillus massiliensis
AACTGTTTTTGGAGATAGACCATATTTCATATCTTCCCTGTATTCTTCTAATATCTCTTTAACCTTCTTCTGATCTATCTAACTCCTTTATTTCCTATATCTTTAACTTTCTCTCCNNNNATAAAATGACCTTTATCAACTACCAAAACTTTTCCATCACTAAATGTTATCCTTCC
>NZ_OV100765.1:522935-523320 GCF_920984865.1 Candidatus Nanopusillus massiliensis
ATACTCTTAACCTATTAAATATAAATCTTCTAATTTCATCAGTAGATATTTTTCCAAATCCTTCTATCTTTATCCAATCTTCTAATTCTTTTACAATTTGCTTTGCAACTTCTTCAGATGCTCCTGCATTAATTAATGAATTATATACTTTATCTTTCTAAAAATTCCTCTTCTTCACCAGATCTTTTTATTACTTTTACCATAAATTTTTATTCTAAATGGATATTAATAAAATATTATTTATAACAAAATTATAATTAAAATGAATATAACATAAATGATTCGAAAATTTCAATAAATGAATTTATAGAAAAATATTTGAATATAATAATTAAATTTAAAATATTATAAAATAAATTATTTAAATGGGTTTAGCAGAGATGAG
>NZ_OV100765.1:523325-523442 GCF_920984865.1 Candidatus Nanopusillus massiliensis
TAATAAAACCCGTAATNAAAGAAGTTGATTTTTCATATTTATCTGGAAAAGTTGTTGCATTAGATGCATTTAATGCTTTATATCAATTTTTAGCTGCAATAGAAAATCTAAGTGGTA
>NZ_OV100765.1:523450-523516 GCF_920984865.1 Candidatus Nanopusillus massiliensis
AAAGATTCAAAGGGAAGGATTACTTCACTTTGTCNNGTCTATTTTATAGGACAAAGAATTTGATTG
>NZ_OV100765.1:523523-523734 GCF_920984865.1 Candidatus Nanopusillus massiliensis
AAAAAAGGTAATTTATGTATTTGATGGAAAGCATCCAGAATTTAAGAAAAAAGAACAAGAATTAAGAGAGGAACAGAGAAAAAAGATGGAAGAAAAATATAAAAAAGCAATTGAAATGGGTATAAAAGGAGATTTAAAAAAATATGCAGAATTTACATCAAAATTGGAATTTAATATNNNNGATGAATCAAAAGAATTATTGGAAGCAATG
>NZ_OV100765.1:523752-523856 GCF_920984865.1 Candidatus Nanopusillus massiliensis
AGCTCCTTCTGAAGGAGAAGCACAGGCTGCATATTTAGTTAAGAAAGGAATTGCAGACTATGTTGGATCACAAGATTATGATTCATTATTATTTGGAGGATTGA
>NZ_OV100765.1:523950-524328 GCF_920984865.1 Candidatus Nanopusillus massiliensis
ATTAAATAATGTTAAAACTAGATTATAAAAAGTTAATATGGTTTGCTTTAATTGTCGGAACAGATTATAATCCTGATGGAATTCCTGGAATTGGAGGAAAAACTGNNTATGAACTTGTAAAAAATAATGAAATCCTGAAAGATTATTTAAGATATGTTGGATGGGAAAAATATTATAAAGAAATTTCATGGAAAGAACTTGAAGAATTCTTTGAAGATCCACCAGTAATTGAAATAAATAAAGAAGATATAAAATTTGGAGAAGTTGATGAGGAAAAAATAAGAAAAATATTAATTGATGAACATGATTTTTCAGAAGATAGAGTAAATAAAGCTATTGAAGAATTAAAGAATGCATATAAAAAAGGTAGTCAAACAA
>NZ_OV100765.1:524335-524444 GCF_920984865.1 Candidatus Nanopusillus massiliensis
ATCATTTTTTGGAAAATAGTCAGAATGGGTAAAATTCATCACCTTTCAGTATNCTTTTTTCATCATCCATATGCTTTACTAATATATTCTTCAAAACATCTATAAGGAT
>NZ_OV100765.1:524462-524672 GCF_920984865.1 Candidatus Nanopusillus massiliensis
GTTCTTATTGCATTTAATGATACATCTATATATTTATCATAATTATTTCTAAAGATATTTAATACATAATCTAANTTATTATAGAAATCTTCTACATCTTTTTCATCTGTATTTTTATTTATATCATAATTATTTTCTCCAAAGAACCCATGACATTATAAACATCAATTATTATTTCTAAAGGCGATCCATCTCTTGAAAATAATAGTA
>NZ_OV100765.1:524687-524832 GCF_920984865.1 Candidatus Nanopusillus massiliensis
TGCAGCCCTCATCCATGAAGTACCTGAAGCTTCAAATGGAGGTCTTGGAATATGTAAAAATAAATCTGTACCNNNNAAAATTGTCCTTTCTTGTTCATATCCTCTATTTAATATTAATCCAATTGGTGTATTTAATGTTGACATA
>NZ_OV100765.1:524838-525050 GCF_920984865.1 Candidatus Nanopusillus massiliensis
AAAATCCATCTAATTGTATTTTTTACAAATTCATCCTTTGGNNNNAATGAACCTGATAATAAAAATTGTATTTTATATTTTTTATCCAATTCTTCAAATTTTTCCAATCTCCATANNAAGATATGTAAATCTTTTATATTCAGTTAATCTTCTTTTTACAGTAATTAATNTCCTATCTTCTCTAAATTCTTTATTTGAATATGAATTTACAT
>NZ_OV100765.1:525134-525411 GCF_920984865.1 Candidatus Nanopusillus massiliensis
TTTTCCAGGTTCATTTCTCCATCCATTTAAATATGTATCATATAAATATTCAATCTTTTTATTTACCCATCTTAAATGATATATANCATTTAGTTACATAATCTATCTTTTTATTATATACACTTTCAGGTAATTATTTTATGTTTATATGATACTGCATCTACAAATCCAGNNAATTCAAATAATATTTTTGTTAATGATAGTTTATTTGGAGAGATACTTTTTATTTCTCCAGGAATATCATAATATTTTTCTACTAAATTATAATCAAATGAAT
>NZ_OV100765.1:525417-525569 GCF_920984865.1 Candidatus Nanopusillus massiliensis
CTGCAATAATTGAATGAGTAGTAAATACAACTTTTTCTTTTACCTTATTTATATNNNNATATCATTTTATATAATTCTATTGCTAAAAAAACACCATGTGATTCATTTAAATGATATTTATCAATTTCTATTCCATAATTTTCAAAGAATTC
>NZ_OV100765.1:525578-525688 GCF_920984865.1 Candidatus Nanopusillus massiliensis
CAATCCTAATAATAAATCTTTTAATAATTTTTCTTCCTCATTTTCTTCATAATATAATCTTCCAGTTAAGTTCCTTATAATTGGATCATTTTCTTGTAAATCTTAGCAAA
>NZ_OV100765.1:525693-525945 GCF_920984865.1 Candidatus Nanopusillus massiliensis
ATAATTTTGAATGGGATAAGGGATATTGCCATACTTTAAAATATATTCTTTTATCTTTCAAATCTATATGAAATTTATCTTCAATTTCTAAAAAATATTCTAATGGANNNTAACTTTCTTCTTCATATACTATTTCTTTATTTTTTATTTCATATTTTCCATATCCATTTTTATTTACAAATGTTACACCATATATTGGATATTTTAAATCATTTGATGAATAAAATAAATCTCCAGCCAAAATTCCCAATC
>NZ_OV100765.1:525989-526387 GCF_920984865.1 Candidatus Nanopusillus massiliensis
TATAAAAGCAACTTTCTTCATATTCTTTATAATTTTAATAGAACTTTATATTTATTTAATACTACCTTCTCATGAAGAATGTTATAAAATTTTCCAAATATCAAANTTTTCTTCAAAGAATTTTTCCACATCACTTATATTTATCCTTATTTGTTCTTTTGTATCCCTAAATCTTTTGTAACTGTATTATCTTTTAATGTTTNATCATCTACTGTAATACAATAATANNNNCCAATTTCATCCTGTCTTTTATATCTTATACCAATTCTTCCAGAATCATCNTAATATACATCAAACTTTTTTCTTAATTTATCATATATTTCTTTTGCTAATTTTACCATATTTTCATTATTTTCTAATAATAGGAAATACTGCAATTTGAATTGGAGATAAATAAT
>NZ_OV100765.1:526399-526552 GCF_920984865.1 Candidatus Nanopusillus massiliensis
AATATACCTCCATCATAATTAATTAATCAATAATGAAAATATATTTCTATAAANNCCAAAAGATAATTCTAATTCAACTGGAATAAANNNNGATCCATTTGGTCTTTTTAATTAAATCTTCTATCTTTTGATAATATAAAATGATTCCATAGA
>NZ_OV100765.1:526578-526656 GCF_920984865.1 Candidatus Nanopusillus massiliensis
CAATAAATAAATTTTCAACATCTTTTCTTATTTCTTCATCAACTTTATCAATTATTTCCCTATTAAATTTCAATACTC
>NZ_OV100765.1:526669-526750 GCF_920984865.1 Candidatus Nanopusillus massiliensis
CTCCAACTTCTGTCCATCCATATTTCATCTAAATATATTTCTATATCAAAATGATACATATTATAGAAAGATTTTTCATTA
>NZ_OV100765.1:526765-526908 GCF_920984865.1 Candidatus Nanopusillus massiliensis
AAATCTTATCCTTTCTTTTGGAATTTTTAATATATTTATATAAAATTCAAATACTTTTACAACAAATAAAAGTATAATTTATCTATTTTTGTTTCATTATATATTTCTTCTAAGCTTTTTTCAATATAAGGGAATTTCTTATC
>NZ_OV100765.1:526921-527597 GCF_920984865.1 Candidatus Nanopusillus massiliensis
CAATAATACATTAATATATTTATCTTTATAAAATTCAAATTCATTTTCAAATGGATTATTATAATAATCAAAGAAAATTTGTAATTCTGCCTGTGTAAATTCCCTCATTCTTAANNATACTTTTCTTGGAGATATTTNNNNCCTAAATGCTTTTCCAATTACATATAATCCTCAAAGGTAATCTATATCTATTAATTATTATTTACTTTGGAAAATTTACATATGTACCTTGTGCAGTTTCAGGTCTTAAAAACATTTCATTATTCTTTAATTCAATATAATCTTTTATTAAATTATATAATTCATTTATATTAAAATCTATTTTTATTTCTTCGTTATTATTTAATATTTCCAAATAATTTATATCTTCTTCTTTTATTTCAATATTTTCTGGATAAACATAATATTCATTATCTTTAATCTTTATTATTATTTCTTTATTTTCATCAAAAATATATTTTTCATTATTTAAATTTATTGAATACAATTTTTTATTCTTCAAATAATTTTTTATTATATAGTTTAATTCTTTTTCATTTATTTTTCTAAATTTTTTNATTACTATATTACTAAAAAACCATATTTTCTTTTTATTTCTTCTAAGATTAAGAATAAATCATATACAGGTCCTACATATATTGGAAACATGAAATTGAATAATTTAACATTTGATAAT
>NZ_OV100765.1:527663-528269 GCF_920984865.1 Candidatus Nanopusillus massiliensis
AAACTTTCTGCCCTAATATTTAATTTTTCCTCAATTAATGTATCTGCTCTAAATCTATGTCCATTTTTACATTCAACAATCGGATCATTAAATAATTCCAAATGTCTTGATGCAATAAATGTATTTTTATGCATTATTTCTGAAGGTTGTATTTCATATATATTATCAAATAATTTTCCAAAATAGGATTCTTCATAAATTTTCAAATCTCCTTTCTCTAACAATGTACCTAAAGATCCATAATCATAAAATCCAGATCTACNNNNATATATACTTTGAGATTCATAGAAAAATCCTCTATTAATAAAGAATTTTATTTTTTCATTTAAGTCCATCTAAAAAATATAATTAAAAAATTTTAATATTTTTCTAAATTAAAAATATTATTGATCNNNNTATTCCTGCTAGTATAAATGATATAATTAAGTATTTTCTGATACAACCAATGAAGATTTATTTGCAGNNNNATTTACAATTAAATTATATTGTGCAGTTCCAATATTTTGTCCATTTACATTGAAGTTTAATAATAATGAAGAAGATCCAATATATAATGGTAATATACTAAATTGTAATATATATGATTGATTTGGTTGTAATTGATCT
>NZ_OV100765.1:528278-528417 GCF_920984865.1 Candidatus Nanopusillus massiliensis
TTATTTGATGATTGTATTGGAATTTGATTATATAATATTTCATGGTGCATTTCCCATTTGTTGTAAATTTATTGTAATATTGTTTAATGTTGTATTTCCTATATTTGTTATATTTAATGCTAAAATATATTCTGGATAA
>NZ_OV100765.1:528474-528587 GCF_920984865.1 Candidatus Nanopusillus massiliensis
GTTGAATATTTGCTTGTAATTTAATTATACCATAATAAATGTATGTTTGAGTTACATTTAAATTAAACATTNNTGTTACACAATTAAAGTGTCAATTTGTTAATGCTTAACAT
>NZ_OV100765.1:529910-529984 GCF_920984865.1 Candidatus Nanopusillus massiliensis
ATTACAATTTGCATCTGAACTCTGAGTATAATACCAAGCTTCTTCAACAATCAAAGGTATTTCTGGAATATTCC
>NZ_OV100765.1:530127-530206 GCF_920984865.1 Candidatus Nanopusillus massiliensis
TATACTATAAACACATCTTGTCCATTATCANNNCCTGAAATTACCTGAGGTGATGTACCTACATATGGATAATACTGAG
>NZ_OV100765.1:530369-530434 GCF_920984865.1 Candidatus Nanopusillus massiliensis
TTGCTTGTAAAGTATATATTTGATCCATTACTATTAATTTCATTAAATAAATCAGCATTATTTAT
>NZ_OV100765.1:530680-530827 GCF_920984865.1 Candidatus Nanopusillus massiliensis
TGTGATGCCATAGATGTAGGANNNACGCAACTACCTTCTTGNNATAGAACCCCTAAAGAACTTCCATAGAATCCACAAGCATAACTTGAATTTGGAAATACTAGTGAAGAATTGTAGGATATGTTATACTATTACCATTATAATTAC
>NZ_OV100765.1:531021-531154 GCF_920984865.1 Candidatus Nanopusillus massiliensis
GGGTATTGATATTGGCTGATTATAATACAAATATGTAATCATATACTAATTATCCCAAAAATCTTGACCATTTGTATTAGATATTGTAACTCCATTATTTACTGAACACGATCCTGAAGCTCCTGAAGGATTA
>NZ_OV100765.1:532424-532520 GCF_920984865.1 Candidatus Nanopusillus massiliensis
ACTTGGAGTTAGAGCAGATAGTGATATGGAAATTGAAGGCATAAATCATGGGGGTAAAGATCTTAATAAAACCCAATACAAATAAATATTACCACC
>NZ_OV100765.1:532689-532835 GCF_920984865.1 Candidatus Nanopusillus massiliensis
TTCTCTACTACTAAACTAAATACACCAGTTCCCCCACCCGAAAATGCAGCACCATCATTATTTCCTCCNNCTATTATTCCTCCACCTGGTCCCATAAAGTATGTATTCCAATATTTGCTGCTCCTACTCCCAGAACCATCCATTGA
>NZ_OV100765.1:532944-533017 GCF_920984865.1 Candidatus Nanopusillus massiliensis
AACTAAGAGGTAGAATAATTGTATAATCTGTAGAAAATGAAACATTCTTTTGATTACCACATATATATGTGCA
>NZ_OV100765.1:533025-533096 GCF_920984865.1 Candidatus Nanopusillus massiliensis
GTAAAGAACTTAAACCCCCAAAATTTTGATAATAATTAAATACATAATTTCCATTATCATATTGAGATATA
>NZ_OV100765.1:533125-533194 GCF_920984865.1 Candidatus Nanopusillus massiliensis
AAGGATAATACTGAGNNTAATAATTAGCATTATTTGGTCCTATATACATATATATAGTTATATATGAAT
>NZ_OV100765.1:533427-533511 GCF_920984865.1 Candidatus Nanopusillus massiliensis
TGGAAAGGTGCAGGAGATCGAATAGTTGATTATTTGTTATAAAAATANNNNACGATCCCGATGGTAATTGGATAAATGAATTTA
>NZ_OV100765.1:533860-533949 GCF_920984865.1 Candidatus Nanopusillus massiliensis
GGGTTATAATTTAAGTCTGCCTANNNATATCAACAGATTCCATTATTTATATGTAGTAGTATTATATACATTATAGGTATATGTATATA
>NZ_OV100765.1:534107-534171 GCF_920984865.1 Candidatus Nanopusillus massiliensis
TAGCATTGCTGCTTCAGAAGATGGTTGAGAAGCACCAATATAATATTCAAATTGTGCAAATGTG
>NZ_OV100765.1:534481-534552 GCF_920984865.1 Candidatus Nanopusillus massiliensis
AAATAATTTACCATTATCATATTGCATAGTTCCAATAACTTGCTCATTAGTTCCTACATAAGGATAATATT
>NZ_OV100765.1:535167-535281 GCF_920984865.1 Candidatus Nanopusillus massiliensis
AAACTTAAATTAAAATTGTTACTATTATTATAAGACTGAAGATTTACTATATTAAAGATATTAAGAGAAAAATTTGGAATTTTTATTCCAATAGTTTTATATTTAAATTACTTC
>NZ_OV100765.1:535317-535425 GCF_920984865.1 Candidatus Nanopusillus massiliensis
GTAGAAATATTAGAACTATTNNAAGTAATTATTGTTATTGATGATATTTGATTTATAGGATAAATANAAGAAGTAGATGGAAGTGTTTGAGTAAATGAAGAACCTGTT
>NZ_OV100765.1:535433-535634 GCF_920984865.1 Candidatus Nanopusillus massiliensis
AGTTATGGAATAAATAGATGAAGAAACGGTANNNGTTGTTGTTGATGTAGAAGTTACTGTAGTTGTTGCTGTTGTATGAATAGNNNTAGTAGCTGTTTGAGTACTTGTGATTGTTGAATAAATTGTTGAAGTAGATGTTAATGTAGTGATTAAAGTAGTATATACAGTACTGATGACTGTATTTGTAGATGTTAATGTGGT
>NZ_OV100765.1:535674-535743 GCF_920984865.1 Candidatus Nanopusillus massiliensis
TGTTGTAGATGTAGCAGTAACTGAAGATGNAACAGTTGTTGTTGTAGTAATANTAGAATAAACAGTTAA
>NZ_OV100765.1:535837-535924 GCF_920984865.1 Candidatus Nanopusillus massiliensis
TGTAGAAGTTGTTTGAGTAGATGAGACAGAGACTGGTTGTATAGAAATACTAGGCAATACATCATTTGGAGGATATACTCTAGCTAT
>NZ_OV100765.1:535930-536039 GCF_920984865.1 Candidatus Nanopusillus massiliensis
TTCTACATATTGATATGATGTTTCAGAATGAGACATTTCAAGATATCCATCTCCTGCACTCATTTATAATGTGGGATATTGATNNNNATTAAAATTTAAACTAGAATAT
>NZ_OV100765.1:536098-536230 GCF_920984865.1 Candidatus Nanopusillus massiliensis
TATCAAAAGGAGAATAAATANNATTTCCTGCTTGTGCATANNTTGAATTAATAATTAAATATGAATAAATCGTTCCCCAATATTCATAAAAAGATATAAAACTTAAAATTTCATTTGGTTACTGCAGATTTC
>NZ_OV100765.1:536455-536543 GCF_920984865.1 Candidatus Nanopusillus massiliensis
ATGTACCTTCATTTTGCCCATTATTTAGCATTTCAATACCAAGTGGAGTTGCTTTAGGAGACCAAAATCCATAATAATTATATCCACT
>NZ_OV100765.1:536979-537098 GCF_920984865.1 Candidatus Nanopusillus massiliensis
TGCAATACCAACCCTGTGAATATATAAATTTAACTACTAATAAGAAAATTATTCATCGCAAATATAAATTTCTTTAACAACTTCATTGTTAATCATTATATTTTATTTTTATAAATCTA
>NZ_OV100765.1:537105-537402 GCF_920984865.1 Candidatus Nanopusillus massiliensis
GTGTAACCATTATTCATATATGAAACCTTATATATGAATCTTATTAAAAATGGAAATTGAAATTTTCCCAATAGGTNNNNATTCAAATATAGGAAAAAATATGAGTGCAATAAGAATTGATGATAAAATAGATTATAATAGATATTGGAATAAATGTAGATAAAATATCTCAATTTGGAGAAAGAGAAGATATAACAGATAAACCATTAAAGGAATTATATGATTTAGATATAATACNNNNTGACTCAATTTTAGAAAATTATAAAGATAAAGTAAAGGAAATAAAATTAACACTGG
>NZ_OV100765.1:537421-537616 GCF_920984865.1 Candidatus Nanopusillus massiliensis
AGCAGTAAATTTTATTGCACCAAAATATAATGCACAAATATATGCATCTCCATATACAATTGAACTAATAAAACAACAAGAAAAAGAATATGGAATTGTCTTACCAAATGATTTAAAGAAAANNNCTCCAAATTCTTCAATTAAAATTTCAGAAGATATTTCAAAAAACTACATCAATATTACTCATTCAATTCC
>NZ_OV100765.1:537623-537693 GCF_920984865.1 Candidatus Nanopusillus massiliensis
TTAATGATTGATATTCAAACAAATAAAGGACATATAGTATTTTCAGGTGATTTTAAATTTGATAATTTCC
>NZ_OV100765.1:537698-537958 GCF_920984865.1 Candidatus Nanopusillus massiliensis
ATTGGTAAAAAACCTGACAAAGAAAAATTAAAGAAAATTGGAAAAGAAGGAGTTTTATTATTAATTTCTGAAACAACAAGAGCAGATGAAAATTCAAAATCTCAATCAGAAATTATTGAAAAATATATGTTATATGATGTATTAAATTCAAAAGATACAAAAGGAATAATTATAACAACATTTTCATCACATATTGCAAGATTAAAATCAATAATTGAATTATCAAAAGAAATAAATAGAAAACCAATATTTATTGAAAG
>NZ_OV100765.1:537969-538112 GCF_920984865.1 Candidatus Nanopusillus massiliensis
AAATATATTAGCGCAGCAGAAAATATTAATTTGTATAATTTTTCTCAAGAAGCAGAAGTATATTTTGATCCAAGAGATTATAAAAAAGTTTTTGAAAGAGTAGAAAAAAATAAGGAAGAATATTTATTAATTGTTACAGGCAT
>NZ_OV100765.1:538125-538300 GCF_920984865.1 Candidatus Nanopusillus massiliensis
GGGTCTGTTTTAGATAGATTAGCAAGAGGAGAATATAATTTTGATCTAAGTAATACAACAATAATATTTGCAAATAATGTAATTCCTCATCCAATAAATGAAGCAAATAGAAAAATATTGGAAGAAAGATTAAAGAGAAAAAAAGCAGAAATAATAAAGGATGTACATATATCTG
>NZ_OV100765.1:538320-538427 GCF_920984865.1 Candidatus Nanopusillus massiliensis
TCATATAATGTTATTAAAAATGCTAGATCCTGAATATATAATACCAAATCATGGAGATATAAATAAAAAAGCCTCATATTATAATATTGTATCAGATTATGGATATA
>NZ_OV100765.1:538434-539171 GCF_920984865.1 Candidatus Nanopusillus massiliensis
AGAAGATGTATTTTTCTTAGAAGATTATCAGAGAAAAATATTTAATATATAAAGGTAATATATTTTTATGAAATCTATACATATTTACATTGAATATATTTTAATAATCATTATAATTTGTATTTACATTTTATTTTGTTTTTACATGGTGGAACAATAATAAAATATATGAAACAAAATTCAATAATCAAAATAAATTTCAATATGATTCCAAAATATATAGAAAATGTATTAAATAATTTAGAAGATGACTTATATTTTAATATAAATTTTAATTTAAATGGATATTATATATATTGTTTAAATAATTTAACATTAATTAAATCAAATAATTTTTGTAAAACAACATTAAATAATCTAACATATCANNNNGAATTAATATATTCATATGGAAACTATTATGTATATGATCCAAAGATGAATGGATATTATTTATTAGAAAACAATAATAATATTACATTGTATGGATGTTTTGAGAATTATTTATCATTAATAATATTGACAAATAATTGTACAGGAGTATGTTATGGGAATTGTAATTTAAATATAGTTAAAAATCAAACATCAATTTATTCAAGAATACAATGAAAACTCAATTATTATTAGAACAAGTATTATTTATTTTTTTGGTTTTATTATTTATATCTGGTTCTTTAATATTTTATTATAACTATACTAAATAATTTAAATTATAAAAATTCATTAATAAAAAACCAAATATATAATTTAACATTGGA
>NZ_OV100765.1:539179-539344 GCF_920984865.1 Candidatus Nanopusillus massiliensis
AATTAAAAAATCAATCAAATTTATTCTAATTACAAGATTANNNNTATCCCAGTTGGTACTATANTAATTAAAAATTCATAGATAGGTTAAAATTATATGAAAAAAATTGTTGCAGAAGAAATATTAAAATATTTTGATAATGAAATAAAAAATGAATCTTTTATA
>NZ_OV100765.1:539350-539750 GCF_920984865.1 Candidatus Nanopusillus massiliensis
ATAAAATCCGATATTGATAAATCAAAAATTGAATATGAATTTATCCACTAATTNNGAAACTTGCATATGCACATGTTTATTATGATAATATATCTGAAGAACNTGTATAAGAATTATTAGAGCCTGAATTATCTGATGAAGAAAGAATACTAATAGAAAAAATAAAACAATAGTGTTTTGGATGAAATGTACAAAGATCCTGAAGAATTTCTAAATAAAAATAAAGAATATGTATTANNNNAGAAATTGGAAGAATTTGTAAATAGATATAAGATAAAAATAAATAGAGATATGTTCATAAAATATTATTATTATTTATGGAGAGNNNTGCTGAATTTGAAAAAATTCATCCATTATTTTATGATATATTTATTGAAGATATTTCATGTCATGGATAAGA
>NZ_OV100765.1:539773-539858 GCF_920984865.1 Candidatus Nanopusillus massiliensis
AATAAATTTGGAATATTAAGGACAAATATAATTTTATCTAGGGATGAATTAGAAGAATTTATAGTAAAATTAGCTCAAAAGGCTG
>NZ_OV100765.1:539971-540062 GCF_920984865.1 Candidatus Nanopusillus massiliensis
TAAGAAAATTCAAAAAACAGATGCTATCATTAGTAGATCTAATAAAATTAAATATGCGTAGATTCTGAAATTGCTGCATATTTAGGCCATT
>NZ_OV100765.1:540085-540263 GCF_920984865.1 Candidatus Nanopusillus massiliensis
TTAATTGCAGTTCTACATCTTCTGGAAAAACAACATTATTAAATTCAATGGCCTAATTTATACCACCAGAAGCAAAGGTAATATCTATTGAAGATACAAGAGAATTACAGTTATATCATGAAAATTGGATTCCTGCAACAACAAGAAAAGGTTTCTTTGTTGGAGATAAATATTATGG
>NZ_OV100765.1:540455-540555 GCF_920984865.1 Candidatus Nanopusillus massiliensis
TAATTTTGCTCCAGATCATATTGCATTATTAGATGCTGTAATATTTGCAATGAGAGCAAGGAATATTTCTCCATCTGCTAGAAGAATAAGGGAAATTATT
>NZ_OV100765.1:540560-540686 GCF_920984865.1 Candidatus Nanopusillus massiliensis
AGGAAAATATTTAAATGGAAAGATTGAAAATGAAACAGTAGCAAAATGGAAATTTGAAGATGATACATTTGAGAAAAAAGATCTTGGAAAATATACTGAAGAAACATTAAAATATAGGGTTGGATC
>NZ_OV100765.1:540695-540786 GCF_920984865.1 Candidatus Nanopusillus massiliensis
TTTTAAGGATTCAATAGAAGAGAAAAAAGAGGTAATAGATTATTTAGTAAATAAAAATATAAGAGAAAATAAAAAAATTGCTGAATATATA
>NZ_OV100765.1:540863-541087 GCF_920984865.1 Candidatus Nanopusillus massiliensis
AATGACAAAAAATATGATATATTTTATACCAATTTAAAACTTCAATTGAAGAGAATATAAAAACAACATTAGAATACTCTTTCTTAACTTTTTTCTTATCTTTTCTATCTTTATCATTAATATTTATTTTCTATCTAAATTTCTATAATATAGTATTATTTTCTGTAAGTATANNATTTGGGATTATTGTTGGTTTTTTAACATTTATTTATTTTTATATTTAT
>NZ_OV100765.1:541150-541348 GCF_920984865.1 Candidatus Nanopusillus massiliensis
TACTTTTATTCATATTNNNNTTCGCAAATGCTATAATACATATATTTAAATTATTAAATAAAGAAAAAAGATTTGGAGCAATAAATAAAGAAATTTCATATTTATTAATATTGATTAATAATTTTNNATATGATATTTTATCTGCATTATTAGAATTAGCTCAAAAAACTCCTTCAGAAAAATTCAAGGAATTTCTAT
>NZ_OV100765.1:541366-541547 GCF_920984865.1 Candidatus Nanopusillus massiliensis
ATTAGATACTGGAGGTTCTTTAAAAGATTTTGCAAGAATATATGCAAAACAAAATTTAGAANATTATGAATTACAATTAAAGGAATATAATGAAAAAGTTAACTGATGGGTAACATTATATGCATTTTTCTTTATAACATTCNNNATGGTATTACTAATTTTAGCATTTCTATTTTCAATT
>NZ_OV100765.1:541552-541686 GCF_920984865.1 Candidatus Nanopusillus massiliensis
AGGAAATATGAATATTTTAAATTCATTATTATTTTTCTTTATTGTAATTATACCATTTTCATATATTACATACTTATATATGATACATATATATCAACCAAAGATTTAGAAATTAACAAATCCTTTCTTTAGCT
>NZ_OV100765.1:541697-541786 GCF_920984865.1 Candidatus Nanopusillus massiliensis
CTTCCTTTTTTAATTTTCTAAAACATGATATATGAAAAATCATTTTTTCTCCATTTAAATTTAATATTTTATATTTTTCATTATCATAT
>NZ_OV100765.1:541791-541955 GCF_920984865.1 Candidatus Nanopusillus massiliensis
TCTATTACAATATTTGCATTCCCCAATCTTATTTGCCATAAAAAATAATTATTTTTATTATATAAAAATTTAGTGAACCCCTTCAGGTATTCCCTTTCTTTTCCTAATAGAATCTATTATTTGCTGTTGTAAATCTTTTGGTACTTTTTCATATTAACTGATCT
>NZ_OV100765.1:541995-542116 GCF_920984865.1 Candidatus Nanopusillus massiliensis
AATTCATCTGTAAATCCAAACATATTTGCTACAGGTACTTTTGCTTTAATTGTTGCTCTTTCTTCTTCAATATTCATTTCCAATATTTGTCCTCTCCTTGACTAGAAATATAGATGTTACA
>NZ_OV100765.1:542194-542347 GCF_920984865.1 Candidatus Nanopusillus massiliensis
CTCTTAATTGCATCCTTTGTTGCAGGAAAAATTTGAGCAGGACCTCTATGAACTGCATCTTCATGTAATACTGCATCAATCAATTTTACTTTCATCATTATACCANNNTCCCATGCTAATGGACCCTGATCCATTACTTCCTTAAATCCTTCT
>NZ_OV100765.1:542400-542467 GCF_920984865.1 Candidatus Nanopusillus massiliensis
TCAATACATTTCCATTTTGTACCATTATAATTCTCCTTGCTTCTTNNTTACCAAATCCAATTTCATT
>NZ_OV100765.1:542570-542654 GCF_920984865.1 Candidatus Nanopusillus massiliensis
AATTTGTATATATATTTTATTATGTTTGTTTGGAGATTTCCCTTCATATACTTGTGTAACTCCATTAACAGATTCTCTATAAAT
>NZ_OV100765.1:542801-542879 GCF_920984865.1 Candidatus Nanopusillus massiliensis
TGTTAATAAATCCAATGTTTCAATTAACAGTTGGTAGATCATTTGGATTCTTAGGTTCAAATGATTTTGTAACTACAG
>NZ_OV100765.1:542890-543010 GCF_920984865.1 Candidatus Nanopusillus massiliensis
ATCTTTCATTTCTTCAAATGTTTCAACGATTTNTTGGATCTTGAACTTTTCCAACAATTGTTTCTCCTGGANNNAATCCTCTTATCCCAANTAAGGCAATTATATTACCAGCCTTTACAG
>NZ_OV100765.1:543022-543163 GCF_920984865.1 Candidatus Nanopusillus massiliensis
ATTCTTTGTATTCCCTCCCATACAGCAACCTGTTGTATTTTTATTTGTTTTCCAGCTTGAAACAAATATACATCATCACCTTTTGATAATGTACCTGAAAATATTCTTGCAGTTGCAATTGCTTGCTTTGATACTTTATCA
>NZ_OV100765.1:543198-543292 GCF_920984865.1 Candidatus Nanopusillus massiliensis
ATTTGAATCTAATATTTAACATTGCTTTTCCAATATCTGAATATACATCTCCCTTCCATATATGAGGACATTGTGTATTTTTGCGCTTCAATTG
>NZ_OV100765.1:543343-543661 GCF_920984865.1 Candidatus Nanopusillus massiliensis
TGCCTTTTTTCTCATTTCTTCCTTTAATTTCTCTTTATCTTCTGAATATTGATTATATATTTCAATTACATCTTTAAATGAAACATTGTATTTTTTCATAAATGGTACAGATAATGCNCAATGGAATTTTGCAGATCCAAATCCAACAGATCCATCATTTACATTTACATTCCATTTTCCTTTAAATTCTGGAGGAGAAGTATTTATCAATTAGTCTATTTATTTCAATAACTATTTTTCCAATTCTATCCATAATCTGCTGAGGAGATAATTTTAATTCAGTAATTGCTCTATCAGTTTTATTTATGAATAATACTG
>NZ_OV100765.1:543666-543754 GCF_920984865.1 Candidatus Nanopusillus massiliensis
ACATATTCTTTTAATGTAGTNNNNAATACAGTTTCTGTTTGTGGCATATATTCCATCAACAAAATCTACTACAACAACTGCGCCATCA
>NZ_OV100765.1:543770-543841 GCF_920984865.1 Candidatus Nanopusillus massiliensis
CTATAAACTGCGTGAAAATTCTACATGTCCTGGGGTATCTATTAGATTTATTAAATAATCCTGATTTTCAT
>NZ_OV100765.1:543867-544291 GCF_920984865.1 Candidatus Nanopusillus massiliensis
TCCATATACTGTTATTTCCCTTTCTCTTTCAGTTTCATGCCACCATGTAAACATTGCCTCACCTGCAAGTTCTATCTCTAGCATTCCTGCACNNGCTAATAAAGAATCAGCCAATGTCGTCTTTCCATGGTGTATATGTGCCATTATACCTATATTTCTTATATTATTTGGAGTATCCATAACTTTCAATATTCTTTCAGTNNAACTGGCCATTATAATAAAATGAAGAATAATATTTTAAAAATAAATTTTATGATATTACATATTAGCTATATATTATATAAATATAGAATATTAAGGAAAAAATATTTTAATAATTTATTAAGATTACTTATTAATTTTTAATGCAAAAGATTTTGCCTGAAATCCTACTTTTCTATGGCTTCCATCNNAATAAGGTTTATTTTGTGAATGTCCACATCTA
>NZ_OV100765.1:544418-544945 GCF_920984865.1 Candidatus Nanopusillus massiliensis
TTACTTAAATAAAATAATTTTAGGAATTATATCTATATTAATTTTATTTTTTATGCTTTTATTAAATAAAGTAAACTTTAATAACTATTATGTTTTAAAAAAGACTAATATTACAATAAATAATTAAAATCTATCATTATACTTATTGAATTTATATGGAGAAGGTTGTTATCAATATAATATTACAAATGGATATTTTATAATAAAAAATGAAGGACCTGGAATAAATTATATAATACCATTAGTAGAATACATTAATACTNNNNCATTTATATTTTGCAATCAAACATTCTATTATGATATAACAATTGAAGAATGTTTACCAAAAAATCCATGCAATATAAAATGCACACTAGAGAATTATGTCCAANGAAAATATGCATGGAATATCCATATTGTTCAAATGTAATATATTATATAAAATATTACACATCAAATAATAATTGTTATATGATAGTATATTTTTATATAATAATAATGTTTTTTGTTAAACAGAAAACAATTGTAATATAATTTATCAAATATTA
>NZ_OV100765.1:544951-545044 GCF_920984865.1 Candidatus Nanopusillus massiliensis
AGTTATTTTATACAATTTAATCATATAATTTAATAAGTTCTATACCAAAAAATATTGTATGAAACTTGCACTATTATATTCTGGAGGAAAAGA
>NZ_OV100765.1:545183-545300 GCF_920984865.1 Candidatus Nanopusillus massiliensis
TAAATATACCTATAGAAAGATTTTATATAAATAATGATGAAGAAGAAACATTATTTGAAAAATTAAAATATTTAAAAGAAAAATATAATATTGATGGAATGGTTACTGGAGCAATTA
>NZ_OV100765.1:545323-545776 GCF_920984865.1 Candidatus Nanopusillus massiliensis
ATTTCAAAGAATATGTAAAAGATTAAATCTATGCTGTTTTAATCCATTATGGTTAAAGGATGAAAAAGAATATTTATATGAATTATTAGAAAATAATTTTCAGTTTATAATTGTTGGNNNNTATACATATCCTTTAGATATAAATATTTTAGGAAAAATTGTAGATGAAAATATAATAAAAAAATTAATTGAATATAAAGAAAAATATAAAATAAATATTGCGGGAGAAGGCGGAGAATATGAAACTTTTGTTTTATATCAACAATTATTTAAGAAAAAAATAATAATAAAAGATTATGAAATAAAGGTAGAAAAAAATTATGCAGAATATATTATAAAAAATGCATATTTAAAATGATTGGAATAATTCATACAAATAAAGAAGAACTATCAAAATATGAATTTTTATATCCAAAATAAATATTTTGAAAGAATTAAATATTGATTATAAAG
>NZ_OV100765.1:545784-546203 GCF_920984865.1 Candidatus Nanopusillus massiliensis
TATAAGGATAGAATAAATGAATATTTTGAAAAAATAATAATAACTGGTACNGCAATAATGCACTTTGATTATTTAAATTATATAAAAAACTTTGAATTTATAATTGAAAATAATATAAAAACCATTGCAATAGTGTTCTGGAAGTCAAATATTATTAAAATTACTAAATTATGATTTTGAAGATAAAGAATTAATTGGAAAATATTATGTAAAAATAATAAATAAAGATAAAATAGCTTAATAAAGACTTTGAAGCATAATTTTTAATAACAAAAATTCCAAAGATTAATGAAAAATTTTATATAATTGGAAAGGTTGAAAATATCNCTGTATTGTATAAATATAAAAATATATATTTTTCATTGTTCCATCCAGAAGTTTTAAATAAAGATATAATAATTAATTTTTTAGAATATATA
>NZ_OV100765.1:546290-546750 GCF_920984865.1 Candidatus Nanopusillus massiliensis
AATGATGAATTAAAGCCAACAGATAAAAAATTATTCTTCAGCTTTTTCCCTTCCTCTTTTACTTCTTCTTCCTGATTCTGATAATACTGCAGCTATTATTATTATTGCTAATACTACCAATATCAATAATACCAATTCTAATGATGATAATGATAATGAAGGTACTTGATATACTGAATATGTTTCATTTAATGAATATAATACTTTTCCTGTTTGTTGATCTATTATATTTGCATATAATGNNACATTATTGCTTTCTGCAGTTACATTTAATGGTATTTCCTCACTATATGTTTCTCCTATTTGTATTTCTTGTTGTTCTGGATATACTTCTCCTCCAACAGCATATGCTTGTATTAATATATTATATATTGTTGTTGTATTTGAACTTATTACTAAATATATTGTTGTATTCTTTCCATATTTTAATGGTGTATATCCAATTAATGATGCACTTATT
>NZ_OV100765.1:546758-546832 GCF_920984865.1 Candidatus Nanopusillus massiliensis
TATTATTTGTGTTCCATTTACATATAGATTATATGTATATGTTTGTGATATTCCATTATAATTAAATACAAATT
>NZ_OV100765.1:546988-547178 GCF_920984865.1 Candidatus Nanopusillus massiliensis
AAGTTAGATTCTAAATTTGCATATAATTCTATAAATTGTCCTGGTTTTACATTAAATGTATTTGTATATACACTTAATAAATTTNNNNGTTGTATTCCTTGCTCATTTACTGTTATTGTATAATTATATTGATATATCTCTGTTCCATTTTGATATATATATAATATTATCGTATAATATCCTGGATATA
>NZ_OV100765.1:547345-547546 GCF_920984865.1 Candidatus Nanopusillus massiliensis
TATATATTGAATTAATTAAATTATTCATTAAATTAAAGTTTGGAGATATTGAAATTACCTGTATGTTTTGTCCATTTTGATTATTTGATATATAGAATGATTGTTCTGTTTGTTATAGTTANTAATTGTCCATTAGATAACACAATATTTAATTGTTCTACTACATACATTTGTCCTTGTACATTTCCTAAATAATAGGTT
>NZ_OV100765.1:547749-547834 GCF_920984865.1 Candidatus Nanopusillus massiliensis
GTAATTGTAATTAATGATAAAGTTAANNNNTATGGAACAAATTCTAAATTATATGTTTGGTCTGATAGATACATATTCCAAATAT
>NZ_OV100765.1:547839-547945 GCF_920984865.1 Candidatus Nanopusillus massiliensis
ATATAATAATGATACATATGCTTGAACTGTGAAACCNNTGTAATTGGACTAAATTCTCCAATTCTAAAGGATTTACTGATACCTGATATAGATTTAATCCTGTAGA
>NZ_OV100765.1:548044-548114 GCF_920984865.1 Candidatus Nanopusillus massiliensis
ATAACTTTACTGTAAATGTTAGATTATTTAATGCATTTGCTAATAATGTTGTTGTTTGTGGTTTTCTTAT
>NZ_OV100765.1:548128-548535 GCF_920984865.1 Candidatus Nanopusillus massiliensis
TGTATTCCAAATGCTAATAATACTGCTCCCATTAAAAAACCAAGCAATCTTCTTACTGTTNNNACCAAGTTGTTGTTCATAACATAATTTATGATAGAAAGATTTATAAACGTTATTACTCTTATAGATAGTATATCGATATCNNNTGGAAGATATTCTAATATGATATTATAATCAACTTTAAAAATATTCTCCAATTGTTTTGCAATATCAAGTGGTTTTTTATTTCCAGGAATTAATATAACATAATTTTTATTATATTTATCTTTTATACTTTCAGGTATTCCTGGAATAACATTATAATCTTCAAATGCTAATGCAATTGCACAAATTTACTTTTATATAATTCTTTTCTCCATATATCATAAAAGAACCTTTTTTTAAATACATTCCAGAAGGTGCCTTTT
>NZ_OV100765.1:548554-548682 GCF_920984865.1 Candidatus Nanopusillus massiliensis
ATACATAATATACATNNACAGAAGATAATTTATTCTTCCATGCTCTAGAACATGATACAACAAATTTTGCAGCTTCATAGAGATCTATTTCACTTGCATTTCTTCCATTTTTTAATATACCAAATGGA
>NZ_OV100765.1:548690-549353 GCF_920984865.1 Candidatus Nanopusillus massiliensis
AATACTCTGCATGAAATATCAAATCCATTTATTTTCTAAATATTTATTTATAATAATTTCATTTGTAATAGAATCTTTTCTCAGCAATTAATAGAAAATTATTTGTTGTAAACATCCATCTAAATTTCTCANNNCATGTTTTATTTCTCTTAATTTCTTCCTTCTTTTTTTCAATAACTATTTTTTCTTCAATATTATTTAATTTTTCTTCCAATTCTTTTAGTAAATTTTCTATTTTTTGTTTTTTATTTTTTAATTCTTTTATTTTTTCATATATTTCATTTATATTTTCATATATACTTTTTCTAGTATCAATTTTTATTTCCATTTTTCCAACAGATATTGTAAAAAGCACACATTTTACATTTTTCAGAGAATTTTTTTCCAGGATCTTCTTTTTTATCTATCATATCAATTATTTTATCCTTTATATCAAGTATTTTCTTTATTTCATTATTATTTCTAAACTCTATTTCTATTTTATGATTATCTTTTGCATATAATAGTGTACCCTTTCTTATATTATAATTTGGAAATTAATCCTTCAATAATAAATAATATGAATATAAATGTNNNNTATGTTCCCTTCTAAAAAAACCAGATTTTATTTCATAAGGTATCATATAATTTTTATATATTTCCAATCTATCAATTCTTCCAACT
>NZ_OV100765.1:549360-549795 GCF_920984865.1 Candidatus Nanopusillus massiliensis
ATTATTAAGGAAGTAACATCAAATTCTGTTTTTATTTTTGGTTCTAAAAATTCACATAATTCTATTCCATATACATCTTTATCTTTCATAAAATTAAATACATTTTTTGCCCTATCTTCTATATCTTTTATTACATAACTATATGCCTTTATTTTTATATCATTTTTATCCAAATTTAAATTTTTTATTTGTTCTTCAAATTCTTTTATTGATTCTTCTAATAATTTCATTAAAAAACTATTATATAAATTTAATATTTTTTCATATTCAAAAAATTCTTTTATATTAAATATTATTTCCTTTTCTTTTTCATTTATTTTATCAAATAAAGAATGAACAATTGATCCAAATATTTTTTGTTCATTATCCTCTTCAGAATATTCCAAAACTCTTTTTAGATAAACTGTTCTAGGACAGAAAATATAATCTGTTATA
>NZ_OV100765.1:549801-549946 GCF_920984865.1 Candidatus Nanopusillus massiliensis
ACTCTAACAAAAATATCATTTAATTNNNCGCTCTAATTATATTTTTAATATTTATAAAATATAACATCGATATATTTTGGATGAAAATAAAAACATGGATTGATAAAAATACTTGTATTGGTTGTGGAACATGTATTGCAGTTGC
>NZ_OV100765.1:549954-550051 GCF_920984865.1 Candidatus Nanopusillus massiliensis
TAAATGAATTTGATTCAGATGGAAAATCAAAAGCAAAAATTGAAATTATTGAAGATCAAAATTTAATACAAAAAGCAAGAGATGCTGAAGTTGCATG
>NZ_OV100765.1:550058-550281 GCF_920984865.1 Candidatus Nanopusillus massiliensis
CATTCAGTTAAAATAGAAGAAATAAATGATTAATGAATGAAATATATAGTAGATATTGATTATAGTAAATGTATAAATTGTTTGGCATGTTATTTAATAAATAAAAATATTTTTTCAATAGAAAATAATAGAAATAGTAATAAAAAACAACATAATTTCTTCTGAAAAAGATATAGAAGATATAAAAATTGCCACAAATATATGTCCTACCAATGCTAAATAT
>NZ_OV100765.1:550288-550363 GCF_920984865.1 Candidatus Nanopusillus massiliensis
AGATATTGGATAAAGATTAATAAATTATGAAATATTACTTTAAAATATGGCATTATATGATACAATTATAACATT
>NZ_OV100765.1:550455-550526 GCF_920984865.1 Candidatus Nanopusillus massiliensis
TTGGTGATCCTTTTGCTGAAGGAGATAAAGGAAAAACTACAAGGACGTTTAATATCAATTGTATCTGCAGC
>NZ_OV100765.1:550591-550860 GCF_920984865.1 Candidatus Nanopusillus massiliensis
TAGTATTATTCTTATTTTCAGTATTTTTCCTTATATTGGCAATTTCTCCATTTTTACAGAAAGAAGAAAAGAGTGGAGAAATACAAATTGGTAATAGAACAAGAACAATATAATTAGTATCTACAATAATTATCTTTACATTGAATAGTAATATTTATACTATGGCTTATATAATTATATTNNNNTATCAATACCATCTACAGTAATTTCTTCATCACAAACATTTATAGAAACAATAGTAAGTTCTTGCAATAATGTTAGGAATAGCA
>NZ_OV100765.1:550865-550929 GCF_920984865.1 Candidatus Nanopusillus massiliensis
GGCTGTTGAAACCTGAAAAAGGCCAAGGATCAGAACATTCAAAATCAAGATGATAACAAACATA
>NZ_OV100765.1:550972-551088 GCF_920984865.1 Candidatus Nanopusillus massiliensis
AATCAGACATTATCTCAATTTGGACTCATAGATGTTGTTTTACCATTTTTATTAATATTTTCTTTAGTATTTATGTTATTAGAATTATCCAATTTATTAAAGACAAGCCCTGATGA
>NZ_OV100765.1:551101-551232 GCF_920984865.1 Candidatus Nanopusillus massiliensis
AAAACTAAGTGCTTTATATGCCGGTCGGACTAGCTCTCTTATCATTATATAATCAAAATTTAATAAAATGGTTAGTATCTTTTATTCCAAATGCTACTATAGTTATAATTGTATTCTTTTTATTAGCCATT
>NZ_OV100765.1:551240-551454 GCF_920984865.1 Candidatus Nanopusillus massiliensis
ACTTACAAATAAAAANNNNCCTGAAGAATTAAGAGCCTTCTTTGCCTTCCTTATTNNNGGAATAATATTATGGCTAGCTATAAATTCTTTAAGTATAACAGGATCTTCTACAAAATCCTCATTAACATATTATTTATTAGGTGAAATTAACTATCTTATGCAATCTGGTATTATTATCATCATTGCTTACAGTTTTAATTATATTTATATTCCT
>NZ_OV100765.1:551463-551532 GCF_920984865.1 Candidatus Nanopusillus massiliensis
AATGATGTGGGCAGTTAGTGGCGGAGAAAAGAAAGAAGAGGAGGAAGGAGAAATTAAGGGTCCATTATT
>NZ_OV100765.1:551555-551644 GCF_920984865.1 Candidatus Nanopusillus massiliensis
CATCTCTTCATTTATTTATACTTTATTTTCAGAATATGGTATATTTACATTTTTAGCACCATTTTTATTAGTATTTCCATTATTATATG
>NZ_OV100765.1:551659-551800 GCF_920984865.1 Candidatus Nanopusillus massiliensis
ATTGGTTTATTTGGAAGAGTAAAACCCTAATAAAGAAAAACTATAATGCAGTAATTTCCATAGTAATAACATTTTATTATCTATATGATATATCTGCTGTTATATTTACATCAAACTTTATATCATTCTTCTTTTTTGAAA
>NZ_OV100765.1:551806-552037 GCF_920984865.1 Candidatus Nanopusillus massiliensis
TTTTATTTTTCATTTTAATGATAATTGCATTAATGGCTGATATNNNAGAACCTTATGAAGGAGATGAAGAATTTCAGAAATATAAACAATCTTCTCATAATGTTATTGTCGGACTTATAACTCTTGCTGTTCTATTTGCATTCCTATATGCATCTTCAGTAAATTTCGTGGGATTTGGAGAAGCTGCTCAAAATATAATATTAGAAATAATAGTTATATTACTATCTAGTG
>NZ_OV100765.1:552046-552349 GCF_920984865.1 Candidatus Nanopusillus massiliensis
CAGTTATTGTAATAATAGGAATTTTAATTGGAGTTACATATTGGTTAATTCATNAACCAGGACCTCAAAATAAAAAAGTCAAGGGAAAATACCTTTTCATAGCACCTGCAGAAGCTCTATATAATATACCAGAAAATCTAAAAAAGAAATAATAATCATTATAAAAGTTTTTTATTATATAGATTAATGACAGTATTTATATCTAAGGATAAAAAATAGGAGAAATTNTCGAATATATAAAAAAAGGGGAAGATATAATTGTAACAGATAATAATGGAAAATTCTTAGGAGTATTAGAGAACT
>NZ_OV100765.1:552356-552649 GCF_920984865.1 Candidatus Nanopusillus massiliensis
AATTAGATATTTATACAGACCAGATTACAAAAATTGAAAGGGTGATAAATAAAATAAAACCATTAAAAATAAATAATATAATCGATATAGTAGAGAAATTAATCAATTCCAATTCCAGAATAGCTTTTGTAAGAGAATACGGNNAAATAAGATAGTTAATATATATGATATATTAAAAGAAATATTAAATGATAAAGATGTATTAGGAAAAATGAATTTAAATGAAATAATAAATGAAGCTTATACAATATATGAAGATGAAAATATTAAAAAAGCAATTGGTATAATAAAGG
>NZ_OV100765.1:552663-552761 GCF_920984865.1 Candidatus Nanopusillus massiliensis
AAAATTAATAGGATTAGATAAAAATAATAAAGTAGCTGGAATAATTTAATTAACAGATATTCTAAAATATATGCTAATTGATAATAGTAACAACATAA
>NZ_OV100765.1:552768-552990 GCF_920984865.1 Candidatus Nanopusillus massiliensis
GAATGAAAAGGATTTTGATATAAAGATAAAATCTATAATGAATAGTAAATAATATTTGCAAATAAAGATGAAGGATGAGAAAAAATAATTAATTTAATGATAGAAAATAGGGTATTTTCATTGCCAATATTGGATAAAGGAAATTTAGTGGGTATAATAACTGCAAAAGATATATTAATAAGTTATTTACAATATAAAAAGGAAAAAGAATATAATATTGTT
>NZ_OV100765.1:552996-553345 GCF_920984865.1 Candidatus Nanopusillus massiliensis
GGAGTATCCTTAGATGAAATAGATATAGATTGATAAGGAAATTGCATGAGAAATTTTACAAAAAATATAGAAATGATTTAGGAGAAAATATAAGATTATTATTACATATTAAAAAGATAAATGAAGATAAAGAAAATAAAAAAATATATTATCAAATTAAAGCAAAATTAATATATAATAATGGTAAATTCTCNNNNGATGATCATGGATATGNNNTATATTCAACAATAAAGGACATATTTTCAATATTAGAAAACGAAGCAGAAAAAGTAAAACATAAAAATGAAGAAAAGTATATGCTTGAAACCTATGTTTAAAAATGATATAATATAGTATCTATAAGATGATA
>NZ_OV100765.1:553357-553552 GCF_920984865.1 Candidatus Nanopusillus massiliensis
AGATAGCTTAAAGAAAAAGGATATTAATTCATNTGAGAAGGGAGAATAAGTANNNNTCAAAATATATATTATTAGTAAACGAGGATAAAACTACAAGGCTTTTTGGATATTATATGCCAGAAGTGAATGATATTGTAATTGGAAAAGTAATTGATGTATTATCTAATGGATGGATAATTGATATAAATTCTCCAT
>NZ_OV100765.1:553621-553714 GCF_920984865.1 Candidatus Nanopusillus massiliensis
ATATATGCCAAATTATAAAAATGACAAAAAATAAATTAATAGATTTTAAAATTAAGAAAAAGGAAAAATTAAATGATGGATTAATATTAAAAG
>NZ_OV100765.1:553720-553970 GCF_920984865.1 Candidatus Nanopusillus massiliensis
CTGCAAGAATTCCAAGATTNATTGGAAAGAATTCTTCAATGTTAAATTTAATTAAAGAAGATTTAAAGATAGATATAATAATTGGAAAAAATGGTAGAGTATATTTAAATGGCGATATAAANNNTGTATCAAAGGCAGTAGATATTATCAAATTTGTTATACATAATTCTTATAAAAGGGGCTTAACTGAAAAGGTTAAAGAAATTTTGGAAAATAAATAAGAAATGGTAAAAAGATTTGATGGCAGGGA
>NZ_OV100765.1:553982-554117 GCF_920984865.1 Candidatus Nanopusillus massiliensis
TAAGAAAAATAAATATAAAGCTAAATGTAGTAGATAATGCAAAAGGATCTCCAATATTTTCATTTGGTGATACTGTTGNNTTAGCTGCTGTATATGGACCAAAACCTTCAAAAATGTCTTTAGATTATAGATAAA
>NZ_OV100765.1:554133-554209 GCF_920984865.1 Candidatus Nanopusillus massiliensis
AAATATAATATGCTAACATTTTCTACACCTGAAAGAAAGAAACCTACGCCAGGTAGAAGAGAAATTGAATTATCTG
>NZ_OV100765.1:554223-554491 GCF_920984865.1 Candidatus Nanopusillus massiliensis
AGCTATCAGAACCTGCATTATTAATAGAAGAAATCCCTGGAAGTATTATAGATGTATATATTGAANNATTGAATGCAGATGCTGGAACAAGGACTGCAAGTNNAAATGCTGCATCTTTGGCATTATCCTTAGCAGGTATTCCAATGAAAGATTTGGTAGTNNNNCTAGCAGTTGGAAAGATTGGAGAAAAAATTGTAGCAGATTTAAATAAAGAAGAAGAAGATTATGATTCAGAAAAATTAAGGAAAGATCATGAAAAATCAAAATA
>NZ_OV100765.1:554525-554596 GCF_920984865.1 Candidatus Nanopusillus massiliensis
TATACCAGTTGCTATAATTCCTTCTGAGAAGAAAATTACTTTAATACAATTAGATGGAGAAATTTCAAATA
>NZ_OV100765.1:554631-554900 GCF_920984865.1 Candidatus Nanopusillus massiliensis
AAAAGCTTTAGAAATAAAAGATCTAANNNAGAATAGTATATTAAAGCATTTATCTTCAGATAATTTTATTTATTAGTATTTTTTATAACAACCTTTATAAAGTACAAAATATTCTTCAATCATTAGAAGAAAAATTATAAATATCTGATGATGTTAATTTTTATTTTAAACTTTACAAATATTTATTCACAATCAAATAGTTATGCTTATGCAGGTGATAANGAATATATAGGTACATTATATATAGATAAACGATTATTAGAATCGTC
>NZ_OV100765.1:554941-555368 GCF_920984865.1 Candidatus Nanopusillus massiliensis
ATTATTATAACAAATTTACCATATTTAGTCTCATTTTTTTCTTTATTTTTTATATTTAAAAGATTCTTAAATATTATTCATGAAGATTTAGGACATAAAAATACTATAATTGCAGTAATAATATCTGCAATCACTACATATCTCTTTTTGCCTTTTGTTATACCTAGTATTAATTATTGCATTTATAATAAAAGTATTTAGAATTGGTAAATCTAAATTGGAAAGTTTTAAAGAAAACTTAGGCAAGATTAATCCTGGATTAAGGGGTATTTTCTCAAGAGCAACATCAGATATTAGGGATTTTGATAAAAATACAAATAAAATTCTAAAAGATATAAATAAAATAGATAAAATAATAAATTATCCTCCCATAAAAACTTATTAAATTCTATAGAAAAAGATATAGAAACTTTAAATAATATAATAT
>NZ_OV100765.1:555373-555517 GCF_920984865.1 Candidatus Nanopusillus massiliensis
ATAATAAAAGAAACTGAAAACGAAAAATTAACTCCATATAGATTAAAAGCTTATTTACTAAAATTCAATATGACATATAATAATGATATAAATAAAATCAAACAGTTAAATGGAATAATAAATACTATGTTTAGCAATCCTCCT
>NZ_OV100765.1:555522-555601 GCF_920984865.1 Candidatus Nanopusillus massiliensis
AAGAAGGATTGGAAATAGGATATTCAGAACAAATAAATTTACACCAAAGTATTTGATGGAATAAAGAAATATACCAAAC
>NZ_OV100765.1:555609-555759 GCF_920984865.1 Candidatus Nanopusillus massiliensis
TGCTAGATTAAATACTACATACAAAGAAGGTCAGAAAATATTCGAACATTTAAATAGATTGTTAATCTTATGCAGAAGCTATTAGTAGGAAATATGGAAGGGAAATAAATAATACTTTAAAAAGAAATCTTAATAATAATGCTCTTTTAT
>NZ_OV100765.1:555765-556001 GCF_920984865.1 Candidatus Nanopusillus massiliensis
GTAATAAAGCTCCAATAAGAGAAATACAAAAAATAGAAAACACTACCGCTGCTATTTATAAAGATTGGAGGATATCTCCATTAAAAAAATTGGAAATATCATCTAAAATGTATAAATCTACAAAAAATTTATCTAANNNTTTACGTAAATTTAAAGGAAATCCAAAAAGATTATTAAACTTGNNNGACAGAATATTATAAGAAAACAATTAAATCAATTGGAAGTATTTCAAAAAC
>NZ_OV100765.1:556089-556371 GCF_920984865.1 Candidatus Nanopusillus massiliensis
TAAATCTAGAATTAGAAAAAGCTATAGAAATAAATTAAATTATGAAAGAAACAAACTTAAATACATATAAAGTCGGTGCTTTATAACTGTTTTATTTAATTATTTAATATTTTTTATTTAATTTTTCTATATTTTCTCTCCTTTGTTATAAATTATAAAAAATTTATAAATTTCAACAAATTTTTATAACTAAATGAAANNTATAAATAATATTAATAAGAAGCTATTAATAACTATATTTACTTTTTTTTTTCTAATAAGTTTTATATATTCACAATATCC
>NZ_OV100765.1:556482-556653 GCF_920984865.1 Candidatus Nanopusillus massiliensis
TTAGCTAATTTTATATCTATTAAGGGAATACCAATCTATGTTTGGTCTATTATAACATTTTTAATCTCTTTATTCTTTATTGCAATATATATATATCTCTTTGAAATATTTACACAAAGAACTGGAATATCCGAAAGCGAAACAATGAAAAAAGCAAAGATATTGATTATA
>NZ_OV100765.1:556659-557045 GCF_920984865.1 Candidatus Nanopusillus massiliensis
TTAAGTGTATTTTCTGCAATAGCAATAGGNTTTGCCATACCATTTTTATATTAATCTTTATGGATTTATTTTATTGATACTTTTATTAATAGCTTTATTTTTCTTTGGAAGAGCTGCAGTTTCTTNNNNAAAAGGCTTTCATTATGCAGCTAAATCATNTGCAGCCAATGTAGAAAAAGATTTATTAGAAGTAGAAAGAGAATTAAAAGAAGCAAGAAAAAATATTTCTGAACAAGATGTAAGATATCTAGAAGAAGGAATAGAAAAAGTTAATAGTATTTATAATGAAGTAAGAAAAGATTTTAATAATGCAGAGNNGAAATTTCAAAATATTTTATCTCATTTAGAANNNNCATACAAAGCATTTATTACTAATTTCATAATTA
>NZ_OV100765.1:557120-557197 GCF_920984865.1 Candidatus Nanopusillus massiliensis
TTAGCAGAAAAAAGAGATAGAATGAATCGCCAAAAGATATTAAATACCAAAAAATCACCAAAAGATCTTTATAATGA
>NZ_OV100765.1:557229-557311 GCF_920984865.1 Candidatus Nanopusillus massiliensis
CTGAAAAGTTATGAATCAGAATTAAGAAAGCTACTGCATATTAGCTATATATTTATTTTTCATTCTTCACAGAGTCCACATA
>NZ_OV100765.1:557323-557672 GCF_920984865.1 Candidatus Nanopusillus massiliensis
AGAGATATACAAGATACAATAAATGAATATGAAAAAGCAATAAACTCACTAATGAGATTTTATGGATTTGAAAATGGATTTAAAAGAGATATTAANNNNAGATTTAGGTATTTTTTCAGTGCTCCTGATAATAGAAAATATGATATTGGTATATTATCTGCATTAGATAAATCAAAAAATTCTATAGATAGAATAGAAAAAATAATTAATGAAAGAATACAATTTTTAAAGCATCTTCTTTAATTTATTTGTTTTCTTCAATACTAAATTTTTTAATTGCTAAACTTCCTGCATAATCATCTATAGCCGATTGAAATTATAAATCCAATAGATACTTCATGCAATTTAT
>NZ_OV100765.1:557749-557886 GCF_920984865.1 Candidatus Nanopusillus massiliensis
TCCAATATCTATTCCAAGTTCTAAAGAAGATGTTGCAATAATTGCCTTAATTTTCCCTTCTTTAAATAATCTTTCATTTCTTTCCCTTACTTCTCTTGATAAAGANNNATGATGTATTTCAATCTTATATTCAGGTA
>NZ_OV100765.1:557895-558185 GCF_920984865.1 Candidatus Nanopusillus massiliensis
TAAATCTCTGAAGACAACAATTCTGCCATTTCTCTTGTATTTACAAATATTATTACAGATTTATGTTTATCCAATATTTCCTTTATTTTTCTTAAACTCCATTCTAGTGAGGGGTNNNNATTATATTTTCTTGCCAATTCTAAATCTTCTTCACTAATTTCCGGATAATATACTTCTATATGATATTTTTTCTCTGCATACCAATATGCAATTTTATAATTCATAAATCCAAAAATAAATTTTGCAGCTTCATCCAAATNNNNAATTGTTGCAGATAATGCAATTCTTTG
>NZ_OV100765.1:558212-558352 GCF_920984865.1 Candidatus Nanopusillus massiliensis
TTTCCAAACCTAAAGATAATTGTATTCCTCTTTTTTCATTTAATAATTCATGTAATTCATCTACAATGAACATATTTTACAGTTTTTAATTGTTCTCTTAATCTTTTTCCTAAAAATAATATCTGAAAAGTTTCTGGAGT
>NZ_OV100765.1:558366-558449 GCF_920984865.1 Candidatus Nanopusillus massiliensis
TCTACAGGTTTTTTAGATAATCTAGCTCTTTCTTTTTCTTCTGTATCCCCATGCCTAACAGCGACAGATATACCCAAATCTAT
>NZ_OV100765.1:558470-558596 GCF_920984865.1 Candidatus Nanopusillus massiliensis
TCAAATACATCTCTATTCAATGCTCTTAATGGTGATATATAAATTCCCAATAATTGATTTTCAATACCTTTTTCCTTATAATTCCTATATTTTCGAAAATACAGGTAATATTGCAGCTTCACTTTT
>NZ_OV100765.1:558670-559058 GCF_920984865.1 Candidatus Nanopusillus massiliensis
TGGAAAGAAATCCTCAAATTTTTTAAAGAATAATTCCTCTATTTTCTTATTTAAATTATATTCCATAGATATGTATAGTATTTCATTATTATTTTATAAATCATGATATAGCCAAAAAGAAAGAAAGTTAATAAATATGATAGATAAATGTAAAAAAGAGGAAAATAAGATAATTAAAGAAAAGTTTAAAGGAAAATTAATTATTCAAAAGTCAAAAAGTTATAAGATATTTTTAACTATTTTTCCTCAATTAAAATTCCATCTAATGTATATACTTCATATTTTTCTATTCCTGCCGTAANNNGTCCCTGAAATTCTCCAACATCNNNNAATACCTGCTAAATCAGAAAATGCAGGTAAAATTATAATTACCTTATTATCTTTATAC
>NZ_OV100765.1:559064-559239 GCF_920984865.1 Candidatus Nanopusillus massiliensis
ACAAAAACTTTTTCATATNNACTTTCTCCAATACTTGTAGAAATACTTTTTGCAAAATGATGATGTCCAATAACATAATATTTTCCATTTAATTTTGTATTTAAANNNNCATGTGAAAATACAACATTTTTTATTTTAATGCCTTCAAAATTTTAACGTTATTTATTCCAGAAAC
>NZ_OV100765.1:559247-559850 GCF_920984865.1 Candidatus Nanopusillus massiliensis
CAATATCACCATCATGATTTCCCTTTATTATATATATTTTCTTGAATATTGAGATATTTCATTTATAAAATATGGAATATCTGACATTTCTTGTAAACTTGTTTCAGGTATATTGTGTTTTAAATCTCCATCAATAATTAAATATTTTATTTTATATTTTTCATAAATTTTTCTTATTTTATTTATATAATAATTTACTTGAGAAGGAGTTATTTATTCCCTTTTTATATAATTCTCTTTCAATCCCTATATTAGAACAGAAATAACTAAAATTTTATCAAAAAATATTAAACCCTCAGTTCCAGGAATTTTAAGCATTAATTAAAATACTCTTTATTTGGTTTATATCTTTTGCATTCTTTATTTTTTCCTTTATTTCTTTTACTTTATCTATATTATCNNNNAATAAAACAATATCTCCTAAAGCTTGTCCNGGTATCCCTTTATTAAANNTAACCCTTAAATTACCTTTATTTCCATGTATATCAACAATCTTTCCAATAAAAATCTTCTTTCCAGGACTTACCCATATTTCATGCTTTCCAAGTATATTTACTTGCCTCATATTTATTATTTATATTTTCAAATTTTACTATTACCTGA
>NZ_OV100765.1:559882-559960 GCF_920984865.1 Candidatus Nanopusillus massiliensis
ATTTATATATTACTCCCTACATCTCTATTTTGATATATAATAATCTTTAAATATTTTATTTAGCACACCAATAACATT
>NZ_OV100765.1:560059-560310 GCF_920984865.1 Candidatus Nanopusillus massiliensis
CATATACATCAATTCCATTTTCTGTTACTATATATAATTTGGATTTTGATAAATATAGATCATAATTTTTATTTTTTTCTTTATCTATTNNAGAATACTTAAATCTCAATAGCATTTCTTCCCTCTTATTTTCAATTAAATTTCTTATATTTCTAATATGATATAGAAATAGATTCTTTTAATTTTTCCAATTCAATTATATCATATTTCTTTTCCTTATAATTCTTAATATCATTTTCTAAATTATCTAA
>NZ_OV100765.1:560315-560665 GCF_920984865.1 Candidatus Nanopusillus massiliensis
TATATTCTATTGGCATTCTTTCTTTTACATAATTGTTATATTCAATATTAAATAAATCCTGGAACTTTGTTTTTAATTCTTCATAAATTAATATATAATTATCTATCATCTTCTTTTCATTTTCTTTATCTATAATTTGTTTTATATTTTTCATTTCAGATATAAATTTCTCAGCTTTTTCAAATACATTCATTAAATCTTCATATTTATATTCATTTACCTTGCCATGTTCAAAATCTTTTCTCATTTTCCAAACTTCAGATAATATATTTACGTATTCAATATTCAATATTCCTTTATCTACAAATAATTTTTTTAACATATCAGGAGTTTCTTTTGGATCTCCCGGT
>NZ_OV100765.1:560713-560893 GCF_920984865.1 Candidatus Nanopusillus massiliensis
AACTGCCAAATCTTCAACTATCAAATTATTTATTATATTTTTTAATTTATTTTTAGCTTCTTTTAATGCTTCTGTGCAGCAGTTATATACTTATCAGCAGCTTCCTGTGATGGTTTTAAAATTCCTTTCAATAATAATTGCTTCCATGCAATAAACATTCCTCTATCATATAAAGGTATT
>NZ_OV100765.1:560902-560995 GCF_920984865.1 Candidatus Nanopusillus massiliensis
AAGAATGTAATTATTACTGGATTTGATTCTGACATTCCTAACCAAAATTCTGTCAAAGTATAAACTTGTGGATGTAATTCTTTATTAGAATTT
>NZ_OV100765.1:561152-561280 GCF_920984865.1 Candidatus Nanopusillus massiliensis
CTAAAACATATGCAACAACATATCTTTGTAATATATCAATTATTAATTTTTTATAAAAGCTCTGTAAAGGTAAATATTTCAAATATTCCTTTATCATATATTACATTCCCAATTGTTAATAAATCTAA
>NZ_OV100765.1:561286-562060 GCF_920984865.1 Candidatus Nanopusillus massiliensis
AAATCTTGAATCCATTGCAATATTTTTTATATCTTCAATTACATAAAACATGTACCATATATCTATTTTTTCATTTTTTATTTTCTGTAAATATTTTTCTAGAAAAGATGCCTTCAATTTTATTTTTTCCTCTGGATTTAAATCAAAATCTGATAAAATTATTGTCCAATGCTTATAAACTTCTATCTCTCTTTTATATTTTTCAAGCAAGTCCTCACTTGACATTATGGAACTATAATAAGTGAACTCTTTGACATATACTCATTATATTCTCATTCTTTTCTTTAAATTCCATTATCCAAATTACTCTATCTTTATACTCATTATTAAGTATATCATCCTTAAGAGCTCCCATAAAATAATTTTTTGAAATATTTATTTATATTCTTTTTTCAAACCATTGATTCAATGATTTATAATCTACATCTTTTTTAATTTCTTCTTTTTCTTCCTTTTTTTCAGAATTTAAATAATTTTGACTCATTTTTATTAATTCATTAGTTATATAATTTTTTAATTCTTCGAAAAAAGATGGATCTTCTTTAAATCTATTGAAATATATTTTAATTTTGTGCTTTAAATCTTGGTATAACTTNNNNAGTAAATATGTTTATATTTTTGACCAGTTTCCCCAGAAGATAATAAAATATTTAATCCATCAAATTTCAATTTATTTTTTAATATTATCGATATATATTTTGAAATTGTAAACATTTTTTGATTTATTTCATCATTTAAACTTGTATAATCTTCTAAATGTAATTTTGGAAATAT
>NZ_OV100765.1:562175-562342 GCF_920984865.1 Candidatus Nanopusillus massiliensis
TCCATAAAAAATTATTAAATCTTGATAGTTATTAATCTTTTATGACAATTTACTTAATAATTATCATATAAACTCTTATACCTTTACTTATATATGCTTTTCTAATATATTTATCTGAAAACATTATATTAAAATACATTGGAAAATATTCAAAATACTATTCCTCA
>NZ_OV100765.1:562363-562644 GCF_920984865.1 Candidatus Nanopusillus massiliensis
AATATATACAGCAGGAATGGCTTCTGCTATAAAATATTCACTTTTACCAGGTTTAGTAGTAGCATTAAATGGAGACACAAAAATAGGATATTATTTTCAAAAATATAATGTAGTATTAGATTATACAATTACTTTAGGTACTTTTATATTAGCATTTAATTTTGATAAGGGAATACTTGACAGCAATGTACTTTCTTTAATTATGATTTCAATAATAGCACAAGTTATTGCATTAATTTTTAAACAAATAAATTTCTTTTCTGGATCTATTTTATACCTTA
>NZ_OV100765.1:562649-562994 GCF_920984865.1 Candidatus Nanopusillus massiliensis
ATTATAATTTCCATATTTTTATTGTATAAATATAGAAAAAAAGAAGAAAAAAATATATATATACCAAAAAGTTCATCTTATGAATATTTTAAGGCAATGGTTTTTTCTTTAGAAATTGCTCTAGCAGTATCAATAATATATGTTGGTGGAAATATATTGAATAATATTAGCAAATACTTTGCAAGGATTAAATTTATCTATACCATTAGTTGGTTATGCAATATCAATAATTTTATTTACATTACAAGCTGATAATATATGGTCATTTTTCTTGGTTTAAAAAGAAGGATCTTAATATTAGTATATCATCAATATCAGGAGAAGAAATAACAGAATTTACAATAT
>NZ_OV100765.1:563009-563149 GCF_920984865.1 Candidatus Nanopusillus massiliensis
GGAATGATATCCCCAATAAAATTTTCTAGTCAAGATNNTATACCAATTATTTCATCATTTTTAGTTTTATTAATTTCTGTCATAATTTTATATATATCTTCATATAAAAAAAGAATACCAAGAATGGGTTGGAATTTTAT
>NZ_OV100765.1:563154-563416 GCF_920984865.1 Candidatus Nanopusillus massiliensis
TCTTTGGGTCTTATACTTGTTGTTAAGATGGAGATAGCAAATCTATCATAATTTAAAAATATTATTATCATTTATTATTTTGAATGAGAAGAAGTTCAAGAAGATGGAAAAAATACTTAAGATCTAGNNNNAAATGGCAGAGAAGAAGAATTAGAGAAGAAAAAAGACTAAGAAAAATACCTAGAATGAGAGCTTTATAAATATTAAGATTTTTAAAATATTATAGCAATATTGTGTTGTATGGCNATGTACATCATATGGT
>NZ_OV100765.1:563425-563580 GCF_920984865.1 Candidatus Nanopusillus massiliensis
ACATGGCACATATGTAGAGATTATCTGAAAGGGGATAACTGCAGCGGAATCTGCGGCCGTACTTTTCGGGCTNNGCCCGCCGCCGAATCCGCCGAATTCCCGTTGNTCCTGCGGGGGGCCATCGCTATCGCCCTCCGACTAACCCATGGGAGGCT
>NZ_OV100765.1:563744-564025 GCF_920984865.1 Candidatus Nanopusillus massiliensis
CCACCCGAGAAGAGGTCGGCGTGCCATTAGCTAGTTGGCGGGGTAAAGGCCCACCAAGGCGACGATCCGTAGCTGGTCTGAGAGGATGATCAGCCACACTGGAACTGAGACACGGTCCAGACTCCTACGGGAGGCAGCAGTGGGGAATATTGGACAATGGGCGCAAGCCTGACGGGCGCAGGGGGAGTGCCTGGGGATTTCCCCAGGCTTTTGGGGAAGGTGTAAAAAGCTCCTAGAATAAGCAGNGGGCCAGAGGGGTGGCAGTCGCCACGGGTATATCC
>NZ_OV100765.1:564644-565019 GCF_920984865.1 Candidatus Nanopusillus massiliensis
CGGGGAATCCCAGGGACACCATGGAGGAAGGCGCGGGCGACGGCAAGTCCGCACGGCCCTTACGTCCGGGGCTACACACGTGCTACAATGGGGGGTACAGAAGGTCGCTACCTCGAAAGGGGAAGCAAATCCCAAAAAGCCGGTCTCAGTTCGGACTGGGGTCTGCAACCCGACTCCATGAAGCTGGATTCGCTAGTAATCGCGCATCAGCCATGGCGCGGTGAATACGTTCCCGGGCCTTGTACACACCGCCCGTCAAGCCATGGGAGTCGGGGGGACCTGAAGGCCGTAACCGCAAGGGGCGCACTAGGGTAATACCGGCGACTGGGGTGAAGTCGTAACAAGGTAGCCGTAGGGGAACCTGCGGCTGGATCT
>NZ_OV100765.1:565037-565405 GCF_920984865.1 Candidatus Nanopusillus massiliensis
TCCCCAAATAAAATTTTCTTATATTATAAAAATAATGTTTGAAATAAAACATAGAGATGGAGCTGGAAGAATAGGAATTATTAGATATAAAAATAAAAAATTAGAGACACCTCTACTTTTCCAGTTATAAATCCATATAAAAATATTTTACCAATAGATATAATAAAAAAATATCGAATTAATGCAATAATTACAAATTCATATATTTTATATAGAAAAAAATTTGATGGAGATATACATAAATTCCTAAATTTTGATGGAATTATTGAAACAGATTCTGGATCATATCAAATGTTACATTATAAAAAAGATTTAGAAATAACAAACAGAGAAATCATTGAATATCAAATAAGAATAAACTCTGTTAT
>NZ_OV100765.1:565422-565521 GCF_920984865.1 Candidatus Nanopusillus massiliensis
ATACCTACAGATATTGATAAATCAAAAGAAGAAGCTGAAAAAGAATTAAATATTACAATTGAAAGAATAAGAGAAGGAATAGAATTAAAAGAAGATAAA
>NZ_OV100765.1:565558-566498 GCF_920984865.1 Candidatus Nanopusillus massiliensis
GATTTAAGAAGAAAAGCTGCTGAATATGTAAAAAATTTAACGTTGATATATTTGCAATTGTTATATTCTTCCATATATGATAAACTATAATTCATACTAAATATATTAGAATTAGCAANNGAACAAAGATTTTATTACCATTTTCTAAACCTATTCATTTATTTGGAATGGGTATACATTAATAATTCCACTATCAATATATTTAGGTTTTGATATATTGTGAATTCAGCTTCATATATATTATTTGCTAAGGATAAGAGAATATTAACACCATATGGTACATTTAGATATGATGAAATAAAGGACTTTTATATTGAAACAAAAAACAATATATATCATATAGAAGAAATAAAAGATTATAGTAATGAAGAATTAATAAGAATATTAGCTGAACATAATTTATATAGTTTAATTAAAGAAATTGAAATTACAANNNNTGCGATAAAGAATGAATATTTAACAGATTTAATATTAATTAAATCACATACCCACTATTCATTATATAAAGCAACAAAATTAATTTTAGAGAAATATTATAATTATTTAAAATCTTTAGAACCAATAAGAAAAAGATCTGGAATATTTTATGGAGTGGAATTAAATGAAATTAGAGTAGATGTTAAAAGAGCATTAGAAAGAATAAATGAAAGNGTTGATAAAAGGGATTTGNNNATATATTTGATTATGTATATCCATTTAATTCATTTAAAAATGTAAAATGAATATATATGAAAAATTAACAAAAAGAGAAATTAGAAATTCAAAAAAATTCAAAAGAAATTCAAACATAAATATAATTGCATTAGAATCAAATACAAAAGATTNTGTTTTGGATATAATAGAAAAAATAGATAGAAAATACAATAAGGGATTTAAAATTAATTTAAATATATATAAAAAAATTGAAGAAATTGAAATAAAAGAAAACTCAATATTAATA
>NZ_OV100765.1:566503-567051 GCF_920984865.1 Candidatus Nanopusillus massiliensis
AATAGAAGGTGTATTTTTATCTTTTTTATTATATAATTATAAAAAAGAGGAAAAATATAAATATTTAATACAAAAGAAGAATAAACACTTTTATAATATTGGACTATANTATTTCAGAATACTATATATCAAAATATCTAAATAAAGAACCCTATATATTTACAAATTATAAAGATATGCTAAATTTTATATATGAAATAATCTCTATGAAAGAAAAATATGCTGCTTTGGAATAAAAAATATCTTGGACTACCTTTCAAAATATTATTTATAAAAATTATACATTAAATATAAATATTGCCTATCGTTCATGCATATAGCATATATATTGGATCAATTAAAAAGCATGAGTATTGAAGAATTTGCACNNNAAGTTGCAGATAGTAGAGTAAAAAGAACATTATTAAGAAGATTAAAAATTGGATTTCCACCAGAATGGGAAAATTCTATAGAAAATGTTATTTACAATTACAAGGAAAATATAATAAAACAGTAAAAACACATTCAAGGGAAATTATTATATTACCTTCAANTGTTGGTGCAAAAGT
>NZ_OV100765.1:567086-567151 GCF_920984865.1 Candidatus Nanopusillus massiliensis
AAATAAAACCAGAAATGATAGGAAGAAGACTGGGAGACTTTGTTCATTCAACAAACAAAGTTCAA
>NZ_OV100765.1:567192-568378 GCF_920984865.1 Candidatus Nanopusillus massiliensis
TTATGAAAGCAAAGAAATAGTTTTACATATTTATATTTATTAAAAACATACCTTTTGGAACAAATGGAAGTACAATATTAAATAATATTATAACCATAAATAGAAATATTGCTACATATTTTGCTCCAGCTTTATATGAATCNTCATCACATCTTTCCCATAGACAATCCAGCAAAAACTGCCTGAATTATTGACATATAATACATTAGATCATTAATAAAATTAAAATTAACATTCGATACNNGTCCAGGTAATGAAATTTGTAAGAATGGTAATAAAAATACTTGAAATGTAAATACTATACCTAAGAAAAAGGCAAATAAATATATCAATGAATTATATTTTCATGTATTTCCACCTTTTTATCTTCTTTTATTTTTCTAATCTCCAATATACTATTTATAATTGCTTCCAAACCTTGTTCAAGATTTCCTCCTTCTTTATATTATCTATTAAAGATTGTATTGTTCTCTTAATCATTCTATTATTGCTTTCTTTCGCAAATTGCGTAAATGAATCTTCAATACTTACACCCCAATCAATTCTTGAGGATAAATTTTTTATCAATTCATTAATTCTTCCATAATCATTTTTTGCCTCAATTTGTTTTAATGCAATTGGTAGTGATAATCCAGATTTCAATAATCCAATTAAATCAATTGAAAATCTAATAAATTGTTCCTCTTTTTCTTTTTCTATATTATTAACAATTGTTTGATAAATTAAATAAGGAAATATACCAGCCATTAACCCAGTTACAATTGAATTTAAAATGCCAAAATTAAATACAAAATAAAATAGAAATACAAGAATTATTAAATACATATATCAATTATTTCTTCCTTCATTCTTTTGTTAATTTATCAAATAGAATTATAAAGCCAATATTAATAACAGGTAATCCTATATATGTAATTATTNCTAATATTCCCTGAATATTTATATTGTATGTTTGCTGTAATCATTGATAATAACATTACTCCAACAGATATTATTATCATTGGTATTGTTAATACCATTCCAACATATNNNTCGGAAAATGTCTTCATTAACTGATTAATTTTCTTTAAAAAAGAATTATATCTAATCATTTCTTGTTGAGAGTATAATATTAGAAATTCTGATTTCTTTCTTCCAGATGTGAATGGTTAATATTAGTTCTTNNNNAAACTCTTTTAGATCTTTT
>NZ_OV100765.1:568384-569608 GCF_920984865.1 Candidatus Nanopusillus massiliensis
GTATCATCAGCAACAAACCTTAATNNTTCTACCAATCCTTCTCCCAAATTTATTTTATCATATATTTTTTTAAATTCTTTTGATAAATATCCGTATTTTTCAATTTCACTTATTATTTTTATTATATACTTTACTTCTATCCCAGCATCTGCTAATGATGCCATATGTNNNATAGCAAATGGCAAATTTCTATTTATATCTTCTATAATACATCTGTTTTTTATAATTGAAATATAAAACAAGTAATCCTATCACAGATAAAAAAGATAATACACCATAGATTAAATAGAAAATATTTAGAAGATATAATGAAATAAATATTGAAATAATAATAATAATAATAATAATAATAATATAACAGATAATAATTAATCAGATTCTATATTATAATACGCTTCCTTTAATGAGTATTTTAAATATCAAAATTATCTTGCCCATTATTTAAAATTCTTCTAGATAAACCTCCAAATACTTTTATGAAAATCTAATTAACATATCCTTAATTTCTTGATAATAATCTATTCTATGCTCTTTAGTAATTTTAATTTAACTTTTTGTTTTTTCTTTTTTTCTTCCCTTTTTCTAAATAATATACTTGATGCTTCAATAAATCTTTTACCACTTCTTTATTTCTTCTTTCTTAAATATTTATGGATAAACTTGATTAATATAATTTATTGTATCATTTATACTTCATTTGATAATATTGAATATTTTTATTTTCTTCTTCACTTTTTTCTTCTATATTCTTTAGAAATTCTATTACTTTTTGACTATTATTAATTAAATTAATTAAATCATATAATATCAAATATTTTGATCTTTCTAAATATTTTATTTTCTTTTCAATTATTGTTATCCTTCTTTTATATTCTTTTTCATCAAAATATCCATCTAAATTTATAATTTACGAAAATACTTCTTCATTTCTTCATTTCTCTTTATTTCTTTTACAATATTTTTTAATTTATTAACATATCTTTCTATTTCTTCTATATCCCTTTCCAAGTTTATTAGAACATTTTTATTAATCATTATGAATAGTTTATATATTCTGGAGTATAGTTAATCTTTTATCATGATAAACATTAAAATTATTAATGAAATAAGAATAAATGTACCTAAAAACAAATTTGAAACAAATATAACTTATCCAATTATAGAACCATTTTCATATGCACATATATATTTTGATAGGAGTACATATGATCTTGTTTATGAAAT
>NZ_OV100765.1:569613-570170 GCF_920984865.1 Candidatus Nanopusillus massiliensis
AACCAAAATTAACTGAAAATGAAGAAAAAATATATAAAAATGTAATTTTTTATATTGAAAAATTATTATATATTAAATTATCAGAAATTAATAATTTAAAAGAAGCTATAAATTATTTACAAAGATTATATGATTTTGTATTAAATGGTTTNNNNATACAATTAGGTCAATCTTCATATGAAAAAATATTTTATTATATTTTTAGGGATCTTTATGGATATAATAAGGTAGATTCTTTNNNAAGAGATCCATTAATTGAAGATATTGAATGCTCTNNTCCAAATTATCCAATATTTGTTGTTCATAGATATTTTGGAAATCTTAAAGACAAATATAGTTTTAAATGATAAAGAAATTAGAAGATTTAATTGAAAAATTTGCATTAAGGGCTGGAAAACATATATCATATGCAGAACCAATTCTAGATGCAACATTACCAGATGGATGAAGAGTAAATGCAACATATTCACANGAAATTACTACACATGGTCCAACATTTACATTAAGAAAATTTAGGGAAATTCCATGGATTCCAATAGAATTGATAAGATTAGGAA
>NZ_OV100765.1:570177-572307 GCF_920984865.1 Candidatus Nanopusillus massiliensis
TCCGGAGATATTTGCATATCTATGGTTAGCAGTAGAATTTAGAAAAAATATAATCGTAATAGGAGGTACTGCTTCTGGAAAAACAACAATGCTAAATGCAATATCAATGTTTATACCACCAAATGCTAGGATTGTNTCAATTGAAGATACAAGAGAAATAAAATTATATCATCCAAACTGGATTCCTTCCTTANNNAAATATTCTTCTGATAAAAANAGGTGAAATTGATATGTTTGAATTATTAAGAATGTCTTTTAGACAAAGACCAGATTATGTAATTGTTGGAGAAGTAAGAGGAGAGGAAGCATATGTAATGTTCCAGGGTATGGCTTCTGGTCATTCCTCTTTATCAACAGTGGATGCTGAAAGTACAAAAGCATTAATAAGTAGATTAACAACACCTCCAATAAATTTATCTCCATCATTAATTGAATNATTAAATGTTGTTGTAATAATCAATATGATAATTTTCTTGGAACAAATCCATCAAGAATTAAAGAAGTTAATGAAATTATAAAATATAATAGATTTAATATTGCATATAGATGGAATCCTTTTAAAAGAGAATATTTAGAAAATCCTAAAAAATATTTATTTAGATTAATTGAAAATGATTATGGAATAAGATATAAAGAATTGTATGAAGAATATATTACAAGGATAAAATTATTATATAGGTTATCTGAACTAAATATTTCAGATTTTCAAACATATAGTAAAATTATACAAATGTATTATTATAATAAAGAGAATGTTTTGAGATATTATAATATTGAATAAAATTTGGGGTCGAGGGAATATATAGTCTCACGGGAACTTCAAGCGGTCGGCTGAACTCCTTTTCGGAGCTTNCACCGCCGCTCTGAGTCGGATCTTTTATCCGACCCTTTAATGGATATCTAATCTTGAGGTGGGCTTCCCGCTTAGATGCTTTCAGCGGTTATCCCTTCCGAACATAGCTACCCGGCAATGCCACTGGCGTGACAACCGGAACACCAGAGGTTCGTCCACTCCGGTCCTCTCGTACTAGGAGCAGCCTCCTCTCAAATATCCAACGCCCACGACAGATAGGACCGAACTGTCTCACGACGTTCTGAACCCAGCTCGCGTACCACTTTAATGGGCGAACAGCCCAACCCTTGGCGGCTTCTGCACCACCAGGATGGGAAGAGACGACATCGAGGTGCCAAACCGCTCCGTCGATTTGAGCTCTCGCCCGCGACGGCGCTGTTATCCCCGGAGTAGCTTTTCCGCCAGCCCGTACCCCCACTAGGGAGAGTACGGGGTTCGCTAGGCCCGGGTTTCCCCCCTGTGCCCCTTGATGGTCAGGGCACAGTCAAGCCAGCTTTTGGCCTTGTCCTCTACGGCGGATTCCTGACCCGCCTGAGCTGCACCTTATGGACCCTGCCGATACCTTTTCGGCCAGGGTGCCGCCCCAGCCAAACCGCCCACCTGCTGCTGTCCCCCTTCGGGTTAGCCCTGAAGAACCTAGAGGCGGGTGTTTCATCGTCGCATCCTTCCTACCTAGCGGCAGGAATTCATTGCTCCCCGCTACCCTACACACCAGGTTCTTCAGAGCAACAACAGGCTACGGTTAAGCTTCACGGGGTCCTTCTTACCCATCGGAAGTCCCTGGCCTTCTCACCAGGATAGCTTTTCAGGGGGCGCCGGCCCGGGCCAGTGCCGGGCTAGTTACGTCGTTCGCAGAGCCAGCATTTAACTGGCAAGGCATTACGCTACCTTAAGAGGGTCAGGGTTACCCCCGCCGTTTACCGGGGCTTACCCCCCTTGAACGGGGGATTCAGATACCGGTGCTGAGCAGGCGTCACCCCCAGTACAACCTCTTACGAGCTTGCTGGGAGCTGTGTTTTTGGTAAACAGTCCGCCCGCCCTTGTCACTGCGACCTGCGGCCCACACCGCAGGCACCCCTTCTCCCGAAGTTACGGGGCCATTTTGCCTAGTTCCTTAACCGGCTTGACCCCCACGGCCTTAGGATTCTCACCCAGGGGACCTCTCTGGCCTTCGGTACGATCGCCCCGAATCGCATCCTTTCCCTTTTCATTGCCGGAAGGCCTCAGCATAACCCTTTCGGGCCCATCAGGGTTTAGACCGGTTCTCGCCATGACGG
>NZ_OV100765.1:572313-572426 GCF_920984865.1 Candidatus Nanopusillus massiliensis
CCGGTCTTATCCCCCTTAGCACAGTAAGTGGGTTTTACCCCACCCCCGTGTATGCCTAGCCTTCCAGGTCGGGAAAGGATGTTGCGTTACCGCATCTATCGGGGCGGTAGGGG
>NZ_OV100765.1:572473-572554 GCF_920984865.1 Candidatus Nanopusillus massiliensis
TTAGGACCCGACTAACCCCAGGCTGATCTTCATTGCCTGGGAAACCTTTCCCCCTTCGGTGGACGGGATTCTCACCCGTCT
>NZ_OV100765.1:572632-572758 GCF_920984865.1 Candidatus Nanopusillus massiliensis
GCCCGCCTACCTCACGCTGGCAATGCCAGCGGACCGAGGTCTCGGCGGCTGGCTTAGACCCGTCCGTTTTCGGAGCCTATCCCCTCGTCGGGTGAGTTGTTACACACTCCTTAGATGATAGCCACT
>NZ_OV100765.1:572765-573166 GCF_920984865.1 Candidatus Nanopusillus massiliensis
CCACATCCCCGATGTCNNNGGGGACAGACTCCTTCAACGTCGTTCAGCCAGCACTTTGGGGCCTTAACCTCGGTCACGGATGTTCCCGTCTCGGAATTGCGGCTTTCCCGCAATTCCCGTTTCCCGGGCTACGGACCCTATGGCTTCGGAGTTGGACTCCATACGGAAACCCGTACAGAATCCGTCTCTCTACACCATAGGGATCCTAACCCGAGACCTGGCTAGGGTCAGNNNNGGCGGGGACCGGCTATGACCGGGCCCGAGTGGCTTTTCACCTCTACCCCGAGGTCATGAGAGAGGTAAGCTCCTCACCTCTTCGGGCCTCCACGGGAAACCCCGCTTCAACCTGCCCATGGATAGATCGCCCGGTTTCGGGTCTATTCCCAGCGACTAGACGCCCT
>NZ_OV100765.1:573172-574318 GCF_920984865.1 Candidatus Nanopusillus massiliensis
ACGGTGCCCCTCACCTGGACGACCACGGTTACGGGCTTTCGGTTTCCCTATGGCTTCGGTATAAACCTTAACCTCGCCACTCGGGTATACTCCCCCGCAAGTTCTTCAAAACTCACGGTAGAACTAGCTAGCACCTTATCTGGTACTCACCCGTCACCAGATTTTCCCAGATAAGGTGCTTAACTAGCCCTACCAGACAATCCCCGCCCGGTTTCAGGTTCTATTTCACTCCCCTCCCCGGGGTTCTTTTCACCTTTCCCTCACGGTACTGGTTCACTATCGGTCTCAGATAGTATTTAGCCTTGGTGACTGGTCCCCCCAACTTCCCGACGGAAATTCAACCGCCGGTACTCCGGAAGCGAGAAATCCCGTTATTATATTCGCCTACGGGACTCTCACCCTCTACGGCCCCGGACTTTCACCGTAGTTCTGAGAATATAATAACGGGAAGCTCCCTCCCCTTTACCCCACATCTCCTCTAAATTACTTTAGAGGATTCGGTTTAGTCTCTTCCGCTTTCGCTCGCCACTACTCACAGAATCATTACTTTATTTTCTCTTCCTGCGGGTACTGAGATGTTTCACTTCCCCGCGTTCCCCTCCCTTACGGGATGCCTTTCGGCAGGATATCCCATTCGGGAATCTACGGATCAACGGTTGCATGCACCTCCCCCCAGCTTTTCGCAGCTTATCACGTCCTTCTTCGGCTTCAGAGCCTAGGCATCCACCGAGCGGGTTCCTGAGACTATATATTCCCTCTCATCCCCCTCATCTTTATCATNNNNCTCACTTCTCTACCTNAAGTAGAGAAGATCATATACATAATATTAAATAATATAATATTTAAAAATGTATCATTAGATTTTTTCTACTATGAAAGAAAGCAATTTAGANNNNAATTCTAATTTTTCTGATTGGTATAACAATATAATAAGAATTTCTAAGATTATTGATGATAAATATCCTGTAAAAGGAATGCCTGTTTATTATTCAAATGGATATTTNGCAATTAGAAAGATATTGAGTATCTTAGAAAATGAATTAGAAAAAAATGAATCTGANNNNTATTGGTTTCCAATATTAATTCCATATGAAATATTTAAAAGGGAAAGCAGAACATATAAAAGGTTTTGAAGATGAATCTTTT
>NZ_OV100765.1:574324-574625 GCF_920984865.1 Candidatus Nanopusillus massiliensis
CTACATCAAAACCTGTAGAAGAAGAAAAAGAAATAAAATATATAGAAAGACAAACAACAGCAAACTGAAATGTATTATATGTTTTCTTTATGGATAAAATCTTATAGAGACTTACCTTTGTTAACTTATATGACAAATACAGTATATAGATATGAAACAAAAGCAACAAAGCCATCAATTAGAGGAAGAGAAATTTTATGGAATGAAGCACATACTGCACATAAAGATTTNNATAATGCAGAAAAAATGATAAAAAAATCTATGGAAATATATTCAAAAATATTTTGGGATCATTTATAAA
>NZ_OV100765.1:574631-575172 GCF_920984865.1 Candidatus Nanopusillus massiliensis
ATATATGGGTAAAGAGACCAGATTGGGATAAATTTGCTGGAGCAGATTATACTTTAGCTGCAGATACTATATTACCTGACGGAAGATTTTTACAAATTGGAACTACACATTTATTAGGAAGAAACTTCTCTAAAGCATTTAATATAATTTTTGAAGACGAACATCCATTTATAAAAATAGATAAAAATAAATTTGAAGCATTTAATGAAGATAATTATAGATATGAAATAGAAATTATTGAAAATAAAATAAAAATAAGATTATATAATAATAAAGGAGAATTAATTAAATCACTATGAAGAAAATATTGAGTTTAATGGAGAGATATCTCAAGATAATAAAGATTTAATAAATAAAATAAATAAAATAATTAAAGATAAATTTAATGAAAATAAATTGGTTAATAAGAAATTTGCTTGGCAAACATCTTTTGGAATATCAATGAGAACATTAAGTGCAATAATTTCTATACATGGGGATAATAAAGGTATAATATTACCCTTTGAAATATCCAATATTCAAATAATAATTATACCAATAT
>NZ_OV100765.1:575231-575312 GCF_920984865.1 Candidatus Nanopusillus massiliensis
ATTAAAGGAAAAATATAGAGTAAAAATTGATAAAGATGAAACAAAAAGCCCTGGATNNNNATTTAATCAATATGAACTAAT
>NZ_OV100765.1:575319-575871 GCF_920984865.1 Candidatus Nanopusillus massiliensis
CCATTTAGAATATCTATTGGAAAAAAGGAATTAGAAAAAAATACNCTTACAATATCTATAAGACAATATAAAAATAAAGCAAAAAACAATGAAGGAAAAGCAGAAAATTTATTAAATGAATTAGATAGATTAATGATTGAATATGACAAAGAATTGAAAGAAAGAGCAAGAAAATATTTTGAGAATAAAATATTAAAATTAGATAATTTGAAAGATTATTACAATAATTTAGATAAAAATGTAGCATTTAAAGTTCCTTTCTGTATGAGAGAAGAATGCGCAAAAAATATTAAAGAAAAATATTAATTNNNAGTAAGAGGAACTGATATTATACCAGAAATTCGAAAAATAAAAAATGTATATTTTGTAATAATGATGCAAAATATTATGTATATATAGGAAAAAGCTATTAGTGNNGCCGTAGGCTGCTTTTAGTATATATTCTTCTAAGCGGACAAGCCTTGTACCGCCAGGACATACTTCTCAAGGTGCATATACCCTCTCCAAGTTTACCCGGAGTTGCCTCCAGGATATTAACCATTCATCTTCATC
>NZ_OV100765.1:575898-576410 GCF_920984865.1 Candidatus Nanopusillus massiliensis
TGTAGCCAGGGGTTTGCCCCTCCAATTCCTCGGTGGCTTTATCGGTAAGCAGACCTTCCTACGGCCACTTTTCTTTTTTATATATTTCTTATAACTATATAAATTATGCCTGACCAAATGCCTCTATTTACATACCTTGGATTATATAAGTTTGGAAAGGAAAAATCAAAAATAAAATTAAATAGAAATAAAATAATAATATTTATAATTATTTTCGCGGCTCTATTATATATTGCAAATATTTATATATCATGTCTAATTTAGAAGAAGATTTAGAATATAATAGAAGATATAAGGAAGTCTTACATATATTTAATGTTTCATTAAAAAATAATAAAGGATTAGAGACTGTTTGAAGTTTTATAAAAGCAGTTATTGAATATTATGATTATGCAATTGAATTATATTTTAAGAAATTATATGAAAATAAAATGATTGATGAAATTCCAGACAGTCCAATTAAAAGATATAGAAAAATAATTGAAATTACAAAGGATAAAGAACTTGAAGAA
>NZ_OV100765.1:576415-576868 GCF_920984865.1 Candidatus Nanopusillus massiliensis
AAAATATTATAAACTATTAAAAATTGCTTTAAATTCTGATGCAAGGATAATGAATGAATATAGAAAAAGTATGGTTATAAAATTTAGTATCATTAAGCCGGGAAGAATTTGAAATAAATATAAAAACATTAAAAGATATTGCAGAATCTGTTAAAAAATTTTCTATAAATTAGTGTAGTAAATATATATAATGGCAAAGGTATATACAATATCTTCTGGAAAAGGAGGTGTGGGAAAAACTTTCTTTTCTATAAACTTATCAAGAGCTCTCTCATTTATTAAATTTTAAAACATTGTTAATTGATTTTAACTTAAGTACACCAAATGTATCAATAAATCTTGGATTAGNTAATTGAAAATAACAATATACATAAATTTTTAAGAGGAGAAATTGATATAAAAGACTGTATAAAGGAATATAAAGAAAATTTTTATAAAATTCCTGGAAGTTTA
>NZ_OV100765.1:576888-577240 GCF_920984865.1 Candidatus Nanopusillus massiliensis
ATATTTCTACAGAAAAATTAAATAATGGAATAATGGAAATATATGATGATTTTGATTATATTATTATAGATTCTGCTGCTGGAATTGGTAAAGAAGCAGTAGAAGCATTAAAGGCTTCTGAAGAGGCAATAGTAATAACAAATGTTGAAAAATCATCATTAATAGATGCATATAGANTTACAAAAGTATTAGATNNNNTGGATATAAAAACTTTTGGAATTGTTTTAAATAAAGTTAGAAGAAGAATAAATTATGTAAGAATTGAAAGATTTTTTAAAAAGCAAATAATCGGTATAATTCATTATGATGAAAATGTACAAATTTCAATGGACAATGGTATACCTTTAATAGA
>NZ_OV100765.1:577257-577889 GCF_920984865.1 Candidatus Nanopusillus massiliensis
ATGGCTTCTAAAGATATAATAGAAATTGTAAAAAAAATGACTGGAAAAGAATTAAAAGTTAGAAAATAGATTTATAGACAATATATTAAAAATATTCGGATGGAAATAGATTTTGAATTAGATAAAATATTTGAAACATTGGATAGAAAAAAATATAAAAAAATATTATTGCAATTTCCTGATGGATTAAAAACATAGTGTAAAGAAATATACGATAAAATAAAGGAAAAATATAAAGATATAGAAATATATATTTGGTTTGGATCTGGTTTCGGTGGATGTGATATACCAATATATTTAGATAAATATGGATTTGATTTAATAATTCATTTTGGCCATTCAAAATTTTATAAATTAAAAATGGAAGAACAGATAACTGTACTTTTAATTTTATCAATTATTTTTCTATTTATTTCAATAATTTTATTACTTATTTTCTCATTATCCAATTCTCTAATACAAAATTTGCTGGATTAATATTAATAGGTCCAATACCAATATTAATATCAAATTCTTATNNNNTATCAAATATATTATTAATTATTTTATTGATTATTATTTTGATTATTCTTATTATCTTCTTCTACAAGATAATCATATAATTCCTTTAAATTTCTAAATACCATTGTAGC
>NZ_OV100765.1:577896-578046 GCF_920984865.1 Candidatus Nanopusillus massiliensis
GAAATAAAATTCTCTCTTTTTATTTACACACTAGCAACACCTATTACATTTATTCCAGNNCTCTTTGCAGCAATAATACCATATATAGAATCTTCTATTGCTAATATTTCATTTGGTAAGAAAGAAAATACTTTTACTATTTTAATATAA
>NZ_OV100765.1:578054-578211 GCF_920984865.1 Candidatus Nanopusillus massiliensis
GTCTGGTTTTGGTTGTTTTACATCATCAGAAGTTATTATAACATCAAATAAATTATCTACATGTAAATGCTTTAATACCTCCATTGTTAATCTTCNNGTATTTGAAGTAAAAATTGCTATTTTATATTTTTTATCCTTAAAATAATTTAATATTTGT
>NZ_OV100765.1:578224-579595 GCF_920984865.1 Candidatus Nanopusillus massiliensis
TTAAATTTTATTTTTTCTATATATTCATTTAACAACATATTTTCAAATTCTTTCCTTATATCTTCAATTGATATATTTAAATTATATTTCCTTATTATATTATATATTATATCTTCTATAGGCATTCCAGAATTATCTAAAGAACCTTCTATCTTTACATTATATCTTTCTAATATCTTTTTGATGGACCTCATCATAAACTTTTAAGCTATTTATAAGTGTCCCATCCAGATCAAGTATTACTCCCTTTAAATTGTAAAATATGACCATAATTATAATATTTTAAAGAAAGATATAAAATAATTAATATGAGCAAAATAAGAGAACAGATAAAGGATATAATAATTAATAATTATATTAAAGAAGGTAAAGATCCATTTGATTCTATAATTGGACAAGAAAATGCAAAGAGACAAATATTATCTTCATTAATTTACTGNNNNAAATATATTAATAATAGGGCCTCCAGGTACTGGAAAAACAACTTTAGCAAAAAATATAGCAANATTACTACCAGAAATTGATTTTCCAGATGGAATTCCATTATGGGCTTATGAAGAATTTCCTTTTGTATCTGAAGAATATAGAAAAAAATGGAAAGAAGGTCCTTTTATAAAAATAAAGGGAGAAGATAGATTTATTAGAATACAGGGTTCTTATGATCTATCTGTAGAAGATCTGATTGGAGATATTGATCCTTCAAAAGCATTAAAATATGGTATACATTCTTTAGAATCTTTTATACCTGGAAAAATATTTAGACACACCATGGTGTATCATTTTTTGATGAAATAAATAGAGCACCTCCAAAGGTTCAAAATAGTTTATTAGAATTAGTTAAAAGAAAAGAAAATAACAATAGCGACATATGAATTTCAAATACCATTAGATATAATATTTATTGCTACAATGAATCCTGAAAGTTATTACGGAACTGAAAAAATATCAGATGTATTATTAGATAGATTTGATATAATAAATTTAGATTATCCAAAAGATATTGAAGAAGAAAAGAAGATTATATTAAAATATGGAAAAAATTTGAATGTTAATTTTCCTGAAAAATTATTGGAATTAACAATTGAATTTATACAAAAATTGAGAAAAGATGATAAATCAGAAAAGAAACCATCGGTTAGGTCTTCAATTGGTATTTATGAAAAAGCTCAGGCTTTGGCAATAAATAGATAAAAAAGAAAATGTTGAAATTCAACATATATTTGAGGCTTTACTATCAATATTACCACATGGGATAAGATTAAAACCATCATATAAAATGGAAATAAATGAAGAAGAATATATAAAAAAGGAGTGGAATTCTTTTATAATAGGGAAAGACTTTCGGAGTTGATTCACAAAATTTAATAAGAA
>NZ_OV100765.1:579600-579835 GCF_920984865.1 Candidatus Nanopusillus massiliensis
GGAGAATCATTTAAATATAGTTCAAAGGAAATTAAGAAAAATATAAATGAATTAATTGAAAAAATGATAAAAGAAGGATATCCAATATTTGATATAGATAAAATTATGGAAAATAAAAAAGAATATTCTGAGATATTATCAAAGCTAACTGAATATGATGAAAAAAGAATAAGAGAGGATAAGGAAATAGATTTAATAAAGAATTTAAGAAATAATTGAATAAATTAAAGGAAAT
>NZ_OV100765.1:579847-580708 GCF_920984865.1 Candidatus Nanopusillus massiliensis
AAGGATATATAGATGAAAATGGAGAATTAACTGAGAAATCTTTAATTGAATATTCTAAATATTTAATAGGAAATATAGAAAAGGAAATCGAAGGNATATTTGAATATGGAAAATATTTATCAAATTATATTGGAAATGATGAGGAATTTTATAATAAATATTTTAATATAGGAGATAAATATAATAAAATTGATATAAAAGAAACAATAAGAAATTATATAAAGAATAAAGAAGTTTACAAGATTTGTTGTTAATGTTAAAAGAGAAAATAAAGGTGGTAAAATTAATNNTATTAGATGTATCTGGAAGTATGATTGGGGAAAAAATATTTGAAGCAAAAAAAGCTTTAATATTATTAATATCAAAGATATTAGAAGAAAACAATCTTTAAGATATAATATTATTTAATGATAAGATTGTTATAGAATATGATAATGTTAGAGGATTAAAGGATATAATAGATATATTAAAAATTATACCAAATGGAAGCACAGATATTGCCTTAGCATTTAATTATTTACTAAATAAAGAAGAAAATGGACATATAATATTAATAACCGATGCATTACCAACAAAGGGAAAAAATCCTGTAGAAAGAACTTTAAAGTTAGCTAAAGAATTAAGCCAATATTATTATATATCAATAATTGGAATACAATAAAATGATGAAGGAGAAAAAATTGCAAAGGAAATAGTAAAATATGGAAGAGGAAGATTATTTATCTCTGAAGATATAAAAGATTTGAAAAAACTATTATTATTNGAATACGAAATATCTNNNCAACAGATGATAAAATAATTTCTTCAGGTTTATTTTCCCCTAATAAACTTCTTAAATTTTCCTGATAATTTCTTTCTTGC
>NZ_OV100765.1:580722-580864 GCF_920984865.1 Candidatus Nanopusillus massiliensis
AAACTTATTCTGTTTGTAAATTCTGGTTTATTGTAATATATTGATAAAATAATATCTTTATAGAATACTTGAGCAGCTCTTGTATATGGTTTTCCAAATGCANNNCTCATTCCTTGTGAAATTCTATCTGCACCTGCACCAT
>NZ_OV100765.1:580881-581300 GCF_920984865.1 Candidatus Nanopusillus massiliensis
TCTTACAACATGATGAGGATATTTTCTTACAATAAATAAAAATTCTTTTACTTCATTTTCTAAATATTTTAATATATTGGTTCTTACAGCTTCTAAGGAATAAACAGATACCTGAACATTATGTAATGCAATTAAATGAGCAGCATATTTCCATTGATCCTTTGGTTTCTTTCATCATTCTCCATAATCTGCATCCTTAATTTTGGTACTGGAGCACCTGGAATTTCATTATATGATTTAATATATGAAAATCTTGTATATGGTCTTTCTATTTCCTTAAATATTCTCCAGAGTCTCTTTGCCATTTTATATCATTTTCTTTAATAATATATTTATATCTTTTCCATAGTACCCATATGCACCACCCTGACTATATGGAACTTTTATACCTCTTCTTGGATAAGCCTTTGATGGAGTTT
>NZ_OV100765.1:581306-581789 GCF_920984865.1 Candidatus Nanopusillus massiliensis
TAAATATATTTTTTATTTTTGGTATTGAATCTAAATCTATTTCATTATTTAATAATTTTTCAACAAATGAATCAATATCCATATTAAATGTTTGCTTAATATAATCTTCAGTTAATCTTTTATTTCCTTCCAATCATCCTCTCTTTAATAATAATTCCTTTAATGTTTCCTTATCTATTTCCCCCCATGCAACCCATGGTTCTACTTTTTTTATCATTCCTCTGTATATCTTTTGTATCCTTCATTATAACTGCATAATTATTTCTTCTGAATCTTACAAATATAATGTATCTTTTATTTCTTTATTTGCCTTAACAGTTCCTTTTATCCTTACAATTACTAATAATCCCATTTTATACAAATCCTATCTTTAATCCTGAATATTTGGCATATTCCTCTTTAATTCATATCCTACTGTTTTTCTTAATGCATTATAAACTGCCATTGCAAAATTATATCTTTTTCTAGTTTGTCCAAAAGATT
>NZ_OV100765.1:581794-582041 GCF_920984865.1 Candidatus Nanopusillus massiliensis
CAAAGATCTTTTATACCAGNTAATGTAAATATCTTTTTCATTTCTTCAGGTGCTACCAATCCAACTCCTCTTGGAGCTGGTAATAATACAACTCTTACAGAACCAAAANNTCCTTCAACTTTAAATGGTAAAGAATGGGGAGTTTTAAATGCACATTCCCATGATCCAATCAACCTCTGCAATCGGTATAATATTCAATTTTGCATTTCTTAAGCTTTTTCCATACATAAAGCAATATCAGAAGACT
>NZ_OV100765.1:582060-582899 GCF_920984865.1 Candidatus Nanopusillus massiliensis
CATATCCATTTTCATTTCCAACAACAGCAACAGAAACCCATGATGTTTTATTANNTTCAGCAGTTTTTCTTTGAACCATTTTTACAAATTTTGGCCTTCTATATTTACCTTTAGACAATGATAATCTAATATATTCATATTTTAAATCTGGTATATAATCATCTACAATTTCTNNGTTCAATATTTTATATCCATTTTTAAATACTTGCTCNNTTGAATTTATTTTTCCTTCCTTTACCAANNTACCAAGATTTGTTTTTGGATTCCAAGATTCNNNNTTAAACTTTTGCGATNNNATTTTTTCTAAAGCCTGCTGTTCCTTTTTTACTTCTTCAGCTTCTTTTTGTTCTTCTACCATTTTCTTTTAAATTTATATGACCATACATANNCCCTTATTTTACTACTTCTTCCAAATCCACAATGTGAGCAGTATCCCTTATCAGGAGTATATGTTTTTNNNCCACATCTTCTGCATTTAACATGATTTACTTTGTTTGTACCACCCAATCTTGNNATTTAATGATAATATAAAGAAATATTTTTAAAGTAAATAAGGAAGTTAGAATAATCAATGAATATAGATATATCAATAATAATACCAACATTAAATGAAAAAGAAAATATTAATGAATTAGTAAAAAGAATAAGAGAAAGCTTAAATGATATAAATTATGAAATAATTTTTGTAGATGATGGATCAAAAGATGGAACAATTGAAGAAATAGAAAAATTAAAAAAGGAATATAAAAATATAAAACTTGTTGAAAGAGGATATAAAAAAGGTTTATCAACTGCTTTTTTAGATGGAGTAAAATATTCTAATGGAAAATATGTTGTAT
>NZ_OV100765.1:582988-583366 GCF_920984865.1 Candidatus Nanopusillus massiliensis
CTAGATATATTAAAGNNNGAAAAATAGAGAATTGGAATATTTTAAGAGAATTTATATCAAAAACAGCAATATTTATTGCATATATTTTTCTACCAGAAACATTAAAAGTAAAGGATCCATTAAGTGGATATTTTTTAATAAAGAACAGATCTCTTAAATAATTTTAATGTTTCTGACCCATTTAGTTATAAGGTTCTATTAGTTAATATTAGTAAAAGTAAATTATAATAAATTAATAGACAATTCCATATACATTTGAAGAAAGAAAACATGGAAAATCTAAATTGGGCAAAAAAGTAATTTTTTCATATTTAAAGCAGGTTTTCTTATTATTTAATATTTCTCAATTTATAAAGTTCTATTTAGTAGGATTATCTG
>NZ_OV100765.1:583372-583460 GCF_920984865.1 Candidatus Nanopusillus massiliensis
TTATCAGCCTATTAACTTTATACTTAGTGATCTCTTATCTTCCATTTTATATTTCTTCTTTTTTAGCAATTTTAGTTTCAATTATATG
>NZ_OV100765.1:583473-583601 GCF_920984865.1 Candidatus Nanopusillus massiliensis
AAATGATTTGTTTGTATTTAAAATTAAGAAGAAAAAACTTTGGAAAAGATTTTTATTATTTGTTNGAGGAAGAGGCTTATTATCAAAACCTGTCAAATTNNTCTGCCTTATTATTTTATTATGTATTT
>NZ_OV100765.1:583620-583709 GCF_920984865.1 Candidatus Nanopusillus massiliensis
TCACAACTTCTTGCAATATTTATTGCTTCTATAATTAATTGGGTCTTTACAAAAGGTATTGTTTATGAAAAGTAAATTTATAAATTCCA
>NZ_OV100765.1:583723-584016 GCF_920984865.1 Candidatus Nanopusillus massiliensis
AGGTTACTTTTATGGAAAGATAAAAAGAGATTATAATACNCCTTTGAAAAATATAAACTTTACTTTAATTAAATTTTATAAATGGATTTTTAAGATTTATTTTATCATAATAAAAAATATTTATAATATTGATAACCTGTNNATAACTATGTTTTTATCTTATTTTTTACTATTCTGTAGATATCTTCCAAATTATTGATTGATATTTTAATTCTTTCTTTTGTATACCTATCCTATAATAAAACACTTTTCTCTGATAGTTCCTTTTTTCCAATAATTAATAAGAACTCTTA
>NZ_OV100765.1:584021-584091 GCF_920984865.1 Candidatus Nanopusillus massiliensis
TTAACAAATGCATATTTTATTTGCTTATCAAAATCTCTTTTCATCAAATCAATATAACAATTTAATCCGA
>NZ_OV100765.1:584098-584373 GCF_920984865.1 Candidatus Nanopusillus massiliensis
TAATGTTGATTACATATATTCCATGCATCTTTAAATGTATCTTCAAAATATATTACACATATTTCTGTATAAGTTTTTTTATCAATCTTAAATATTCCTAATTCTATTCCAGCATCAATCAGTCTTTCTACTCCAATACTTCCACCTACAGCAGGTATTTCTTCATTTGTAAATAATTTTAACAAATTATCATATCTTCCTCCTCCAGATAGTGATCCAATTTTTGGTTTTTCAACAATTGCTTCATATATCATACCAGTGTAATAATCCAAACC
>NZ_OV100765.1:584380-584733 GCF_920984865.1 Candidatus Nanopusillus massiliensis
AAAGATAAATTTATTTCTATTTTACTTTTATCATCTACTGATCTAAAATGTTATTAAAATAATTTATCTCTTTTGATATTTCTTCATATTTTGATAAATAATCAATTACTGCTTGATTCTTAATGATATTATTTCAACAATTTTATCAGATAAATCTCTCAACAACATTATTTAATTCTTTTCTTATATTTTCTATTCCAATTTTATCTAACTTATCAATTGTTATATATACCTTTTTTATTTTTTCTTCACTTATATTTAAATTTTTCTCAAAAATAAATCTTAAGAATTCTCTATTATTTATTATAATTTTATAATTCGAAAAATTAAATTCTTTAAATATAAAATTTACA
>NZ_OV100765.1:584749-584923 GCF_920984865.1 Candidatus Nanopusillus massiliensis
GCATGCAGATTCTGGTTTTCGTGATCAAAGTTATATCAAAATCTGCCTGATAAAATTCTCTATACCTTCCTTTTTGTGGATTCTCATATTCTATAAGATTTATCTATTACATATCTCTTAAATGGTAAATTTGGTCTATGATTTGAAAAAAACCTTGCCAAAGGTACTGTGTGA
>NZ_OV100765.1:584935-585144 GCF_920984865.1 Candidatus Nanopusillus massiliensis
TGCATATTCTTTTTCAGAATATGGTAATTTAAATCTCCATANTAATTTATTTTCAGCTTCTTCTCCATATTTTCCTTTCAAAGTNTCCCAATATTCTCATTGTTGGAGTCTCTATAGGATCAAATCCAAATCTTTGAAATATCTCTTCTATTTTGCTAAATATTTTATTTCTTAATATTTTTATTTCAGTAGGAAAATCCCTTAATCCT
>NZ_OV100765.1:585152-585243 GCF_920984865.1 Candidatus Nanopusillus massiliensis
ATTATACATTATATTAAATTTAAAAATTGTTTAATAAAATATTTGGTTATCTATGGTCGCTCATAGAAAGAAAAAATATAGGAAATATCTT
>NZ_OV100765.1:585259-585829 GCF_920984865.1 Candidatus Nanopusillus massiliensis
AGAAGGGGATATAATGATAGAAATAGAGGTAGAGGAAATTAGNGTGGTGCAGGTTTCTCTGGATGGAGATTTAAGAAACAAAAATACATTAAATTAATTAAGGAATATCCGGAAAAATTTGAAGATAAAAAAGGATTTACAAGTATTAAACATAATGTTGAAAAATCTATAATTAATTTGGGAGATATAGAAGAATATTTTGATTATTTATTATCAGAAGGAATAATAAAAAATGAGGGAGAATATTATACAATAGATTTAGATGAAATAGGCGTTGATGAAATTATTAGGAGCTGGAAGAATTAGCAAAAAAATGAAAATATATGTAAGAGAAGCTTCAGAAGGAGCAATAGAAAAGGTTAAAAACATCGGTGGGGAGGTTATAATTAAATNNNNGACCTATCATTACAAAAAAGATTAGCATCTGAAATCCTTGGTGTTGGAAAAGATAGAATATGGATAGATCCGAATAAAATACAGGTCTATCGCAAAGCTTTAAGTAGATCTGATATTTTAGATTTAATTGATAAAGGAATAATAAGAGTAAAAAATGTTAAAGGCAAGCTAGAA
>NZ_OV100765.1:585836-586045 GCF_920984865.1 Candidatus Nanopusillus massiliensis
AAATTATATTAAGGAACAGAAGAAAAAGGGAAGAAGAAGAGGAGGAGGATCTAGAAAAGGAGGTAGAAAANNNAGATTAGACAAAAAAGAAAATTGGATGAAAAGAATGAAGAGCAATAAGAAAGTTATTAAGAGAATTGAAAGAGAAAAATATAATTGATAAAAAGTTATATAGGGAGNNATATAAAAAAGCTAAAAGTAATGACTTT
>NZ_OV100765.1:586051-586255 GCF_920984865.1 Candidatus Nanopusillus massiliensis
AAAAGAGCTATTTTAATTTATCTTAAGNNTTTAGGAATATTAAAGAATGAAAAAGAAGTTTTAAATAAATAGTTTATAAGATTTTTTATTTAAAGTTTATAATAATTTCACCTATATATTTTTTATGGCAACACCATCNNNNTTAAGAACAGAAATAGAATCTGCATTTAAAAAGGGTGTATCAAAGGAAGAAATAGATAACTT
>NZ_OV100765.1:586260-586333 GCF_920984865.1 Candidatus Nanopusillus massiliensis
AACAAATAGCAAGTAAATTAGGAAAGAAACCAGCAGTTGTAAAAGCANNAATTACAAGATACATGAATAAAGG
>NZ_OV100765.1:586347-586839 GCF_920984865.1 Candidatus Nanopusillus massiliensis
CAAGGAGGAAAATATGTTTGGGCTGGTCAGTAAAGTTTTTTCTTCATTTATATTTTATAAAAAAGATAATAATTTTTAATTTAACAATATTTTAATGAAAATTTATTATTTCAAAAAATAATTGAAAATATTCTTCAAGTGCCCCCACCGGGATTTGAACCCGGGTCTCGGGGATGAGGACCCCGTATCCTGGACCTGACTAGACGACGGGGGCTATGGATTATTTAATATATATTCAGAATTTTNNNTTATAACTATTATATTTGTTCCATTATCATAACATATCATATTCTCTTCTAAACANNNNTTGTAATATGTTTGANNNNTAGTAGAAGAATAATTTGGATATAATAATAATTTAACATAAAAATCTTCTGCAATATATTTACCAATATTTGGTTGATAATAGAAATTATTTTGTAAATTTGAAATAAAAAATAATGTAATAAATAATATTAAAACTAAATATAATAAAATAAATTGGGATTTGAT
>NZ_OV100765.1:586906-587053 GCF_920984865.1 Candidatus Nanopusillus massiliensis
GATTCATTTAAATTCGTATTATTAAATGCAACTTGTCCATTTATTTCAACATAATAATATGGTAAAATATTTCTAACAATTTGATATAAACTACTGTTTAGCTGTTGTGTATTATTTAGATACATATAATTTATTGATATTAATGAT
>NZ_OV100765.1:587095-587302 GCF_920984865.1 Candidatus Nanopusillus massiliensis
TACAATAATATGTTGAAGTTAAAATAAAATATAAAACAATTATTACAACTACTAATTCAATAAATATTGATATACTAAAAGATTTCATTGAACTAATACACTAACCAAANATAATGAGCCATTATAATAGCAAACTCTATTAAATTCTATATAATTATTTTGCATATTTGTTATATTATCATTACTAAATATATATTCTTGACTAGT
>NZ_OV100765.1:587310-587400 GCF_920984865.1 Candidatus Nanopusillus massiliensis
AATTTTCATATATTATTTCATTTGGAAAACTTGCTAAATTATNNNNTATATTATGGATTAAAATTATTTGATGTTAAATTACAAATATTG
>NZ_OV100765.1:587407-587568 GCF_920984865.1 Candidatus Nanopusillus massiliensis
ACTGTTCTGTAATTTCCTTAATCAAAACTCTTCNNNNCATGAAATTTGATTATATATAATTTGATATTTTTCATTAATATTATAAATATAAGAAACTTTCTCCATTAATGAATAATGTAATAAAAAATATTACTAAAACAATTACAAATAGCTCAAAAAAC
>NZ_OV100765.1:587573-587672 GCF_920984865.1 Candidatus Nanopusillus massiliensis
TAGCATATATTATATATTTTATAAACATTTTTATATATAGATGTCAAAATGGATTCAAAACNGGTATCATTATTAAAAGAAAATAAAAAAATTGTTACT
>NZ_OV100765.1:587678-587949 GCF_920984865.1 Candidatus Nanopusillus massiliensis
TCTAATAATTTACCAATATATAGAAAAGNNTCTGAAATGGTTGGTAGATTTATTAAATATTTAACAATACCATATGCAAAGAAATATTTAGAAATGCTTATTGAAAAGAAAGTTGCAGTTACATATTATAGGTATCATAAAAAACAAGCGCATCATAAAAATGTAATGGGAAATGTACCATATGGAAGATATGCAATTAAGGTTTCAAAATATTTTATTAAGCTATTAAATTCTTTAGAAAATAATGCAAAAAATATAGGATTAGATCCTA
>NZ_OV100765.1:587955-588052 GCF_920984865.1 Candidatus Nanopusillus massiliensis
TTGTAATTGTTTCTGTTAATGTTTCTAAGGGAAATAGGTTTCCTGGAAGGTTAAGGGTAGTAAAGATAAAAACAGGTCCTGCTGGAGTAAAGAGAAC
>NZ_OV100765.1:588059-588703 GCF_920984865.1 Candidatus Nanopusillus massiliensis
GTTGCTCATAAGAAAACATCCCATATTAAAATATATGGATTATATTTAGAATCTCTAGATACATCTAAAAAATTGAAAAGAAAAAGCTTAAAACAAATTGTTAAACAAATATTAGAAGAATGGCGTCAAAAAATATAGAAGAACTTATAAAAGAACAAAAAATACAGGCAATATTAGATAAAACTTTAAAAAATAGATTTAAAGGTAAATTAATTAGTAAAGTTGAATATTTCAAGGTTTCAATGGGTACAAAGTTTNATTATATATTGCGCAAGACCCAGATTAGTTCTGGGAAGAGCAAATGAAAATTTAGAGGAAATTAAGAGAATTGTAGAAAATATTGCAAATGTTAAAGGTCCAAATATAGAAGTTGTAGGAGTTGAAAATCCATTATTAGATTCTGAAATTGTTGCAGATTTAATTGCATCTCAAATTGAAAGATATGGAAACAGAGCAATAAGAAGAATTATGCAAAGAGCAATGGAACAGGTAATGCAAGCTGGAGCTTTAGGTATTGAAGTAAGAGTTACTGGAAAAATAATTGGAGATAGNNCATCTACAATAAGAGAACAAAAGGGATATATTAAAAAATCAGGAGAAGTAAACAAAATAATTGGAAAAAGTACTAAACATGCAAAATTACC
>NZ_OV100765.1:588710-588848 GCF_920984865.1 Candidatus Nanopusillus massiliensis
GTAATTGGAGTACAGGTTAGAATTTTAAGACCAACAGACAAGTTACCTGATAGAATAAAAATAAAAGATTTATCAGAAATAAAACCTGATGAATTAGAAAAGATAGACCCTTCTTTATTAGAAAAATTAACTAAACAA
>NZ_OV100765.1:588860-588998 GCF_920984865.1 Candidatus Nanopusillus massiliensis
ATTTTAATCAATCAATAAATATTTTTATAATATCTTTTGAATTCAATATTCCNAAAATTCCTTTTATACATTTTCTTTCAGAGAAATTGTCCATAAATCCATATCTTGAATATTTTGAATATATCATAACTGGTACAG
>NZ_OV100765.1:589010-589162 GCF_920984865.1 Candidatus Nanopusillus massiliensis
TGTCTTCCTTTAATTGATGATGTAGAATGATCTCCAGTAATTAATATTGCATCAAAGTATTCTTTTATTCTTTTTACTAAATATTCATCAATTTCTTCAATTACCTTTTTCTTTTTAAATGGTTCTTTTAAGTGAGATAAAATATCTGGAGT
>NZ_OV100765.1:589210-589906 GCF_920984865.1 Candidatus Nanopusillus massiliensis
CATATTCTGAAAATGAAAATAAATTTTCATCAATCTTTCCAGTAGTTCCTNNNGGTTTTTAATAATCAATTTTCAAATATTTTGCAATTGATAAATAAATAGGACTTGAAGATAAATATAATGCCTTTATTTTATATTTATTTTCAAAAAAATTCTTTTTATTTAAATCTTTATATATTGTTTTATTTTTTATCTTATATTTCTTTAATTTTTCAATTATTTCCTTATCATAATTATCAAAAATTAATATATAATCATTATCTTTATATTTTATTATATCATATTCTTCTTTTATTTTTGGATCTTCTTTTGATTCTATTTCAATTAAAAACTGATTTTCTTTTAATTCTTTATATATTAATGCTTTAAATATTAATTCATTATATTTAAAATCATAACCTAGTAATGATAGATTTGATTCAATACATTTTGGAACATGCCCTCTTTCTTTTGTATATAATAATCCNCATTCAGAATATCTTACCAACTTATCAATATTTTGTTTTTTAGCATCTTCCAATGGTGTTNNATATCTTAATTCTTTAATTAAATTATCACCTAATTCATCTAATATAATAAATACCCCCTTATCCATATTATTTAAATTATTAAAATTTCTAAATATAATTATTAAGCGGCGGTGCCCGAGCGGACAAAGGGGCTGGGCTCAAGACCCAGTCGAGTAGATCCGTCAGG
>NZ_OV100765.1:589971-590115 GCF_920984865.1 Candidatus Nanopusillus massiliensis
CCCACTTCTTTCTTCTANCATGATATTTTATCATAACCCTGAAACAAATTTATATATATAAATATAAGAAATTTAATAATCGGGCCCGTAGTCTAGTCGTAGGATGTCGGCCTTGCAAGCCGAAGATCACGGGTTCAAATCCCG
>NZ_OV100765.1:590123-590459 GCF_920984865.1 Candidatus Nanopusillus massiliensis
ACTTTTATAAAAATTATAAAAAATTAAGCAATTATACATTCCGACCATCCACAATCCATACATACAACACAACCAGCTTCATGTTTTAATCTTGTAGATCCACATACAGGACATTTTTCAACTTTATTATTTCCATTTTCTTCAACTTTTAATGTATTATCTTCAGCTCTTAATGTATTATTGATGTTTGCATTTAATTTTACTTTTGGTACTTCAACATTAGTAGTTAATTCATAATACCAATTTGGTAACTTTATTCCATATTGCTTTAATATTTAAATCCTTCTATTATTTATTTTACCTTCTTTAATTAATCTAAAGTAATCCATAAATCTT
>NZ_OV100765.1:590464-591276 GCF_920984865.1 Candidatus Nanopusillus massiliensis
ACTCGCCTCTGCAGGAGCTACATATACTTGTACAGATTTTGATCCATCTCTATATATTGTAATTCCTTTGCATCCCATCTTATATGCCAATAAATTGAATAATATACATCATCTGGTTGAACCCAATTTGGCATATTTATTGTCTTTGATATTGATAGTAGTTATCCATATTTGAGCAACTGCCTGTGCTCTTATNNGATCCCACCATGGTANNTCTAATGCTGTTAAGAATATTGCTTTCAAATGCATCTGGTATTTCTTTTATTCCCAATAAACTTCCCCCATTATCGGATATTTTCTTTAATATATCATTATTATATAAACCTCTTTCCCTTAATTTCTTGCCAATTCCTGATCTACATAATAATATACGCCAGCAGTTACTCTTTTTTCATATACTAAAGAATATTGTGGTTCAATACCTGAAGATGTATCTGACTACATGGATATAGAACNNGTTGGAGCAATTGATGTTACTTCAACATTTCTTATTACATATTTTATTATTTGTTCTTTCAAATATTCCCAATCTAATGTCCATAATTCTTTATGATAATATCCTTCTACAGGTAATACTCCATCTTAATATNTTGTTCTCATCATATCTATCAAATTTACNNNTTGTTTTTGCTCTTTCCAACANNNTCTAACATTGAATAAGATGTTAAATATTCTGTTATTTTCATTAATAATTTATATCCTTCTTCAGAGTGAATATGGAATTCCCAATTCATGGAATAAATCTGCTAATCCCATAAATCCAAGACCAACTCTTCTTACCAATTTTGAAGCTTCTTCAATTTCCTTTATTG
>NZ_OV100765.1:591281-591452 GCF_920984865.1 Candidatus Nanopusillus massiliensis
TTATTTACGTCTAGTACATTATCTAAGAATGTATATGCCCATTTTATTGTTTCAATATATTTATTCCAATTAAATTCTGCTTTTCCATCTTTAAATTCAACCAAAGCATATAGATTAATTGATNNCAAATTACATGATTCATAAGGATATAGAGGCTGTTCTCCGCAAGGG
>NZ_OV100765.1:591461-591547 GCF_920984865.1 Candidatus Nanopusillus massiliensis
CTAATTGGTCCTCTATTTTTATTATTGAACATTTCTTCTATTTATATTATCCATAAATAAACATCCTGGATCTCCTTTTTCCCATG
>NZ_OV100765.1:591554-591863 GCF_920984865.1 Candidatus Nanopusillus massiliensis
TGAAGCTTCCTGTAATATTCTTTNNNGATTTACATATCCTGTAATTGTTTCTTTTGGTATTTTATTTACAAAAAAATTTAGATCCCCTGGCAAAGGCAAATTATATTTCCTTAATAATCTTGGANNNATTAATGGATATTCTTTTTTATTTTCNAAATATTCCCAAAAAGAAGCTCGAACATTATAGATATATTGAAGTTTACAAATACACCTTCTTTTTCCTTTAAATGAATAAATTTAAATATTTCTGGATGCCAGGATTCCAAAATTCCCATGTTTGCCCCTCTTCTCTTTCCTCCTTGTTTTACT
>NZ_OV100765.1:591922-592052 GCF_920984865.1 Candidatus Nanopusillus massiliensis
CAGTAGATGCAACAACATCACGTCCAGGACTTAGTTTTGAATAATTTATTCCAATTCCACCTCCANNNNTAAATATTAAAGCTGCTTCTGTTGCAGATTTCATTATAGATTCCATACTATCATCAATATC
>NZ_OV100765.1:592059-593106 GCF_920984865.1 Candidatus Nanopusillus massiliensis
AAAATGCAGATAATTGTCNNAAAACAGCACCAGCATTAAATAATGTAGGAGAATTTGGCATAAATCTTTTACTTGCAATTAGATCATAATATTGATAGAAATCTNNNNAATATTTGTCAAATTCGCCATTTTCTAGCATTTTTATAAATTATGACCATGAAACCTTCATATTGCCTCTTCCATTTAAATAATCATACAAATATTTCATTCTTTCTAAATGATATCTATTCCATCTAAATTTANGATCTTTTATTGGTAATCCATATTTATTTTCGTTTTTTACAAAATCAAATTCTTCTTTTGTATNNNNTTTTTGTTTTCCATCTTTATCATAAATTCTTTCATCATANNATAATTACTGGTATTACAATTAATGCAGCAACCCTTTCAAACATTTGCTTTGGAAGTGCTACTCAGTTCCCTTATATTCATTTCTTAATAAATATCTATTTACCATTAATCTAATTGAANNNNCAGAAAATCTTTTTGCAACTTCTTCCTCATAGAATTTTCCCAATAAATTTTTCTTTTCTTCTCTTATTTTTTCTTTTTCCTTTCTATAGAAAATATATGCCTTAGCAACATCATATAAATCAAATTTCAATANNGATAATTCGACAATATCTTGAATCTNNTCAACAGTTGGATATTTTATATCATCATATTTTTCTTCTAATACTTTTATTATATAGCCAACAACTTTTTCTAATTTTTCTTTATCATAAGCTCCAACAGCTTTCATTGCCCTTTCTAATAGCATATTTTATCCTATCTCGATCAAACTCCACAATTCTTCCATCTCTTTTAATAACTTTTTTTATTTTATAATTATTTTGTCCCAAAACAACTTCTTTTTCTTTTTTTTCATGAGAATAGCTATTTATAATCTCTTCATCACCCATTTAAATTTTTTATAAAAAATTTTAAAATCTTTTTCTATGAGATGTTTAAAAATATTGGTTATAAATATTTATTTCATCGATAATCAATAACATAACTTTATAAATATAATATCATTGTGTCCTTTCTTTTATTTTCTCTTCTTAA
>NZ_OV100765.1:593111-593440 GCF_920984865.1 Candidatus Nanopusillus massiliensis
AATTACTTATTTTTCACTTTATTTTTGCCTTTTTATCATAAATTTCAATTAATTTTACTTCTCTTGCNACATATAGAACTTTTGCTTTATTTATTATATCCTCTAAAACTCNNNNTTCATGTATATGTCCATGTATATTTAAAATAACTCTATCATTATTTTCAATGAATTTTCTTAATTCATAACTACCAGAAATACCTAAAGATGACATAGAATCTTTTGGAGGAATATGGGTGAATAAAATAATATATCTATCATTGAATTTCTCTTTTAATTCATTTAAAAAGCTTTCAAATTCTTTTTCATCAATCATTCTATACAATAACATC
>NZ_OV100765.1:593469-593538 GCF_920984865.1 Candidatus Nanopusillus massiliensis
TTATCGTTTATTATATATTTTTTATCTAAATTTCTTATTTTATATATTTTTTCTAATAATTTTATATCT
>NZ_OV100765.1:593546-593735 GCF_920984865.1 Candidatus Nanopusillus massiliensis
TTCATGGTTTCCTGGTAGTATTAAAATTTTGTTTGGATCTATATATTCTGTTAACTTTTTTATTAGTCCTCTTTNTATTTCTCCTAATTCTGCTATATATCCCAAAATTACTATATAATCNNGTCTTTCCTTTTTATATCATTCTATTATTTTATNNNNCATCTCGGAAATCATTATGTATATCAGTGA
>NZ_OV100765.1:593740-593962 GCF_920984865.1 Candidatus Nanopusillus massiliensis
TTAACTTCATAATATATTTATATATACCATTCTTTTTTATTTTTTATATAGGATATCAAAAATTCTTTTAATTTATTATAATCATAAAAAATATTCATATTATTATAATTATAATTTTTAATAAATTCATTAAGTATTTTTTCTTCTCTTTCTGTAAAAAGATCTTTTTAAGAGAAACAGAATATTATTTCTTTATTAAATATCTTTTTTATCATATTTAAT
>NZ_OV100765.1:593968-594504 GCF_920984865.1 Candidatus Nanopusillus massiliensis
ACCTGTTCTTCAATATATATCCACATGTTTCAGTCAAATCAAAAATATATATAATCAAATTTGCAAGATAATTTAATGCCAATATTGATTTTTTCTCTATTTCATTCATTTCTTCTATTGGTCTATCTAAAATTCCTGGTGTATCAATTACCTGTATATCAAANATATGGTGTTTTAATATATCCTATCATTAAATCTTTTGTTGTAAATGGATATGGCTCAATTTTAACATTTGATCCTGTCANNTTTTTAAATAATGTACACTTTCCAACATTTGGTANNCCTGAAATAACAACTGTAGGCAAATTTTTAATATTCGGAATTTTTCTTCTTCTATTTAAATAAATATTATAATATTTAAATATTATCCAATTTGCTTCNNNATCTACTAGATATTCTTCCATAAAATTCCCTTCTATATTTTTCTATTAATTTTTTATCTTTTGTTAACTTTATATCATCTTTAAACTATAAATAAACTTGTTTTATTATTTTTCTTATATATTTTATCCTTTCTCTTAATTTCTTTATATTTA
>NZ_OV100765.1:594511-595000 GCF_920984865.1 Candidatus Nanopusillus massiliensis
AAATAACAATTTATATAATTCTTTATAGAATTTGTTTTCAGGTAAAAATATATCATTATATATTTTTTCTAATTTATCATCAATATATTGATATATTGTTTGTAATTTTACAATATTTCTTTCTTTTATATCATAAAATTGATTACCATTATTCTTTGCTCATTATAAATGCAGATGATAATAATTCTTCTACAAATTTATATTTCATAAAAATTTATATTATAAAAAATTAAAAAACTATTCTAAATTAATTTTCTTTCCTTCATGGCCTGGTTTTTTCCCTATTTAAATCCTTAATACTCCATTTTCATATTTTGCCTTTATAGAATTCTCATCTGCATCTTCTGGTAATGGAATTATCCTTCTATATCCTGAAAATACACTTTCCGACATTATATAGTTCTCATCTTTTTCTTCCTTTTCAATTTTTCTTGATGCTACAATTTTTAGATGATGATCTACTAAGGTAACATCTATATCCTTCTTATC
>NZ_OV100765.1:595007-595132 GCF_920984865.1 Candidatus Nanopusillus massiliensis
GGTAAATCAATTTCTACTAAATATTTATCTCCTTTATCTAACTCACAGAATGCAGGTACTTCATATTCAAAGATAAATCTTAATCCCTTTCTTGCTCTATTGAATATTTTTCTCCAAAATATCAT
>NZ_OV100765.1:595138-595613 GCF_920984865.1 Candidatus Nanopusillus massiliensis
AGCAAATTCTCTCCTAATTTCGTCATATATGTCATTAAAGTCATCTGTGTCCATAATATTATTTTTTCTTTAATGGTTTCATAAGATAATAAAGACGCATTATCAACAACATTCTTTTCATCATTATTTATTTCAGATGATAAAATATGATTTATTAGATCTATCTTTCCTGTATATAATTTTGTATATTCTATAAAGAATAAAAATGGATATTTACCGCAAAATATTTTACTATCTACTTCCAATTTATATAATTTTTCAGAATCTAAATTTAATGTATATTTTATTATTTTTTCAGATTCTTTTTTTACATTTTTAGATATATTCTCTTTATATATAATATTTCCATAAAATTCTCCATGATGATATAAATTTCCAGNGGATATTAATATTATTTATCTATCTAATTCTTTTGATAATTCTTTTAATAATTTAACAAAATCTTTTATCATTTCTAATTCAATATCTTTTACAA
>NZ_OV100765.1:595624-595984 GCF_920984865.1 Candidatus Nanopusillus massiliensis
AATCTTTACTTTATCTTTAAATAAATATCTTAATATGGGTAATTGAACTACAATTGAATATTCATATCTAGATAATATTGGATTTTCATATGAATCATAATTATTTAATATTTTTCTAGCAAATTCTACATCTGTTCTAATTAAACCAAAAGGAGTATACCAATCGTCAATTATCAAATTTATTTTTTGACCAAAATTATTATTATTTGGACCAATAATTATTATTGTATCAAAATCAAAATTCTCATATAATTCTTTATATAATTTTATAGAAACAGGTAAAAAGTATTCATAACTTGCATGTGGAACAATACCAGAAATTATATTTTTTTCCTTTTTTATATTTTTTGGAATATACCC
>NZ_OV100765.1:595989-596273 GCF_920984865.1 Candidatus Nanopusillus massiliensis
CATATCTTTTATCCATAAAGTATTGTTCGATTTGAGAAAGTAAATCAGAAGAATCAAATGAATAAAATCCCTTTGCTTTCATAAATTGCATAATTTTATTTTGAAATTATAATTTATTAATTTTTTTAGCATTTTTATTGTTATGATTGCTGGATTAGATATACATCAACAAATTGATACAAAAGAAAAACTATTTTGTAATTGTCCTACGAACTTAAGTGATAAATATGATTATAGAATTGAAAGAAAATTGAGAGCACATTGAGTGAAATTGGGAAAAAGGA
>NZ_OV100765.1:596278-596442 GCF_920984865.1 Candidatus Nanopusillus massiliensis
CTGCAGAATATGAGACTATGAAGGATAAAAAATATATATATGAATATTCTAAAGATTATTCTTGTTTAGTTGAACTTGATGAAGAACCTCCACATTTAATTAATATTGAAGCACTTAAATTTGGAATATTAATTTCAACTTTTTTTAATATGTATATTCCAAAG
>NZ_OV100765.1:596453-596703 GCF_920984865.1 Candidatus Nanopusillus massiliensis
TTATGAGAAAAATTGTTGTAGATGGATCAAATACATCTGGTTTTCAAAGAACATTATTATTATCATTAAATGGAAATTAAAATATAAAGATAAAAAAATAAGTATTGGAACAATTTGTATTGAAGAAGATGCTGNAAGAAAAAATGAAGAAGGAGAAGATTANNNAATTTATAGATTGGATAGATTGGGAATACCATTAATAGAAATATCTCCANGTCCTGATTTAAAAGATCCAAAAGAAGTAATAGGA
>NZ_OV100765.1:596709-597236 GCF_920984865.1 Candidatus Nanopusillus massiliensis
TGAATATATTGGATTAATATCTAAAATTAACTGAAAAAGTAAAAAGAGGATTGGGAANNNTTAGACAGGATGTAAATATATCAATAGAAGGAGGAGAAAAAATTGAAATAAAGGGCGTACAGAATTTAAAAATAATAGATCAAATTTGCGAACTTGAAGTAAAAAGACAAGAAAGAATGATAGAATGGAAAAAAATTATGAATGAAAGAGGTATTGNNNGATACGAATTAATAGAATAGATTTATATTTTTTAATAGATCATAATTCTTAATGAAAACTCAATTTGGAACAATTTCTTGTAGAAATTATATTATTTATAGTTGCTGGTATTGCTGCTTATATATTTGTTTCTACTCCATATAATAATTTAAATGGAATAAGCAATGCTGCAGTTGCAAATTCTAAATCATTACAAAATCAATTAAATACATATATTACATTAGATTCATGTGCATATAATAATACTACAAATCTATTATATTTCTATGTAACAAATAGAGGAAGATTGTTTGTATTAAATCAAAATC
>NZ_OV100765.1:597245-598182 GCF_920984865.1 Candidatus Nanopusillus massiliensis
TATTTATTAATGGAGAACTAATAAATAATACTCAAAATATATATTACAAATAGTTATACTGGTACTTCTGCTTGGGGTCCATATGATACAATTGCAAATGGTCCAAATATTTCTATAGTAACAAACTTTTATCAAGTAAGAATTGTTAGCATTTACTGGGGCNNNTACAGAGAATACAATATATAATAATACAACTGCAAGTACATGTACAATAGAATGAGATCTGATTTAGGATCAATTATTGGAGCAATTATTGGATTCGTTATTTTTATTGTTTCTTCATCAGTTTTATATTTAATTTTAAATAATTATTATAAAAAACTTTTATTATACGGCAAATACAATAGATAATCAAATAAAAAATATTGTTGGAGAAAGTATAAAATTTTTAAATAATCAAACAAACTATTCAAATCCTTATTTAATTATATATAATAATGGAAATAAGGCATTGGATTTATCATGTTTTCAATTATATGTTAATGGATATTTCTCTCCATTTAATTATTCTATAAATTATTTATATTCATCAAATATTTATTGNNNGGAGAAAATGCAACAATATATTTTAATAATAATTATTTAGTAAATAATTCATAGGAATTATATAATATTGGTATCTTGTTATGGGGTTAAGATTTCAAACTTTAATATATGCTAATTAATTAATATAATATGAGATTACAATCTGAAATGATTATAGCATTAATATTGTTAATAGTAGGAGCTCTTGCTACTGTAATAATATACAATATAATATCTCCAAATTTATATATAATAAAACCTTCTGGACAGGAAATTTCAAGATCTTTAGAATTAAATTTCCAATTATTAGATTATTTTATAGTAAATAATACATTATATGCATATGTAAAACCCTCAGAACCAGTTAATTATTCTCAAGTATTTGCAATTTTAAATGATAGATTAGTTAATG
>NZ_OV100765.1:598199-598467 GCF_920984865.1 Candidatus Nanopusillus massiliensis
AAATGGATCAATTGTAAATCCATATAATATATGGTTTATTAATTCTTGTTGTCAAATTTATCTCAAATTCCTCCAGATCAAAATGGAAATTATAAATTAGAAGTTGGATTAGAAAATGATNTAATTAGAGTATTTGATATAAAATATATTTCTAATTCATTAATTAATTATTTTCAACCTCCAATTGTTTTTAGGATATCGGTCATATCAATCTNNNTTACATGTCCAATTACCATATTTACAATTTAATATTATACAATAGTCAATC
>NZ_OV100765.1:598474-598549 GCF_920984865.1 Candidatus Nanopusillus massiliensis
ACTCCTTCTCCGTTTTCAACAGGATATTGCAAGATGAAATGGAACAATTAATATTGGTAATAGTTTTGCATATGT
>NZ_OV100765.1:598558-598641 GCF_920984865.1 Candidatus Nanopusillus massiliensis
AACATTATTTAATGAAATAAATAGAAATGGANNTATTGTATACTGTACATAAAATATAATAGTACCCCAAATATATATTAATG
>NZ_OV100765.1:598703-598969 GCF_920984865.1 Candidatus Nanopusillus massiliensis
AATGGAATTCCTGCTAATTCAAATATTACAATATATATGTATATAGGAAATAGTAGTGATAATTATTATTCCCACTATTATCCATATGTTGGTTACTTCTCCTCAAGTAATTTCAGGATATGATAATGGTCATGATGTATTTATAGCATATGGATATTTTAACAATACATTTGATGGATGGAGTAGATATGTTTATTCAGGATCATTTTCTCCAACAGCAACTTCAAANNNNATTGAAATGATAAATAATAATGGTGGTGAAGGTA
>NZ_OV100765.1:598982-599651 GCF_920984865.1 Candidatus Nanopusillus massiliensis
CTCCAAATAATGAAAATATTCCAGAAATACCTTAAATCGTTGAAGAAGCCTGGTATCATACTCAAAGTGCAGATGCAAATACTATATCCTTATTTGGAAATACANNTAGTCAGGTAGATGTAACTAATATAGGAGGTACAGACGGTGGTTCCACACCAGCATACTAGTTCATCTACATTTGTACAATTTAAATATTATGGTGGACAACCATATGTTATGTTAAAATCTGCAGTAACAGATCAATATTTAAGTTATACATCTTTCCCAACATCTGGTGGAACTGTTTATTCATATTTAATAGTTAATTCTACATATGCACAAACAGGATATTATATTTATAATTCTAATCAAGTATGGGCTCCTTTAACACCTATTAGATACATATAATATAAATTATATTTGTAGTACATATTATAATTTAATTATAATCCTTTCCAATAAGGTACATTAGAAATTGGTGCAGGAACTGGTGGAGCTGCTTCATACCAATATGAAGAATGGGTTGTTGCTAGAGCATATCCTCCAAATGGTGTAATGCCTTCAANTTATAAATGGTTAAAAATATAAATGATAAAGAATTTTTATGGTCCGGGTAGCCTAGTGGTAANGCGTCGGCCTGTCAACCCGAAGATCGCGGGTTCGAATCCCGCCCNNGACCCTAATGAGTTT
>NZ_OV100765.1:599659-599772 GCF_920984865.1 Candidatus Nanopusillus massiliensis
ACAGTTTTTTCAAATCCTAAAATTTTCTTAATATAACTTTGAAACAATAATTTTTCTTTATTTGTTATTTTACATAAATTATGGGCCATTTTTAATCCTCTTGGTAAAATATC
>NZ_OV100765.1:599779-599860 GCF_920984865.1 Candidatus Nanopusillus massiliensis
AAATAACTTCTTTTATTATTTCTTTAAATTTTTCTTTTCCAATTTTTTCCATTCCTTCTAATATATATATATGATCATCAT
>NZ_OV100765.1:599869-600159 GCF_920984865.1 Candidatus Nanopusillus massiliensis
TAAAGTATATTAAATATAAATTTTTGTTACAAAATGGACAATTNNNNATTTTTGAACCTAAAAATTCTTTTATTTGTTTTTCTTTAATATCTGTATAAAATATTTCTGATGGAAAAATTCGCATCAATGATAGTAAATCTGANNNACCTGTTTTTATTATATCGAAATTTAATATTCTCTTTGCAACTGCCAATAAATTGCCTATTATTTATAAAATATTCAAAGTTTTCTAAAAATTCTTTTCTTCTATTTTCAACATTCTCATCATAAAAATTATACAGAAATTTTGA
>NZ_OV100765.1:600198-601410 GCF_920984865.1 Candidatus Nanopusillus massiliensis
ATATTATATCCATCAGAATATTTTCTTGCCAATCTATATTCTAAATTTTTTGATAATAATTCTGAAATATCTTGAATGTCGAAATTTTCATTATTCATCGATCTTAAAAAGATGTTTCGAAAAATTCTATATCTTCTATACTTTCATATATATCATCAGAAACAATTACTGCTCTTGAATATACATAACTATAAGGTCCGACAATACCATTTACAAGAGAAGAGTCTATAAATCCATATTTTTTCTTTTCTTTTATCTCAATATTATCCAAATCTAATTTTTCAATATTAATTTTTTCTTCCTTATTATTTTCTTCATCTTTTTTTATTTGATTGATTTTTTGATTTATCTTTTCTAATAAATTTTTTGTTAACATAAAAATATTTTTATATTAAATTATATTAAATATGTATCTCCCGCTTAGACGAACCAATATGAAAAGATGAGTATTGGTAACGATGGGCGGGGGACATTTATGCCGCGGTGCCCGAGCGGACCAAGGGGTATGGCTGGAGACCATATCCCCGAAAGGGGACGTGGGTTCAAATCCCACACGCGGCGGATTTTGCTTAAACTATTTTCATCTGTAAGTAAATTATTAATTACGTAAATCTTTAGTTAAAACCATACACTATAGGCAATCTATCTTAAAGGTGATAAAGTAAAATTTATAAATGTTTATTATTATTATTATTATATGGTCATGACAACAATAAAAGATACATTTCAAAAGGCTACGAATCCATTTCGTCAACTGCAATAGATGATAGATGGCTGTATCTTTCAGATGACGATAGAAGAGAAATAGCAAGATATATAGCAGATAAGAAAGATATAATAGAACGTTACTTTTATACTATCAATAAGAATAATAGTGATAAAGTACTAGATGCTATTGAACAATTTGCACGTCTTAAAGGATCTTCTATAGATCTACNNNNTATATCTCAGTATTTTGATATGCTAGAAAACCTTGATAAAATAATAGAAGAAATAGATAAAGGTTTCTTCAATTCTTTACCCAAATAAAATAATGTAGTAAAACCAAACAACTATAATATGGAAATCGCATTTGACATAGATGGAAATCCAAAAGATCAAAAAGGAACTTTACTTGATATATTAAAAAAGCTAATATGAAACGTCGGAGCTAGAGGTTATCCTATATCTTATTATAACGGAACTGACAACTTTCCAATACAATATTATATG
>NZ_OV100765.1:601427-601533 GCF_920984865.1 Candidatus Nanopusillus massiliensis
GAATCACATAAGAATTTTCATTCATACATCCTATATACCCCCAGCTATAGTAGGTTATTTACTTTATGAGCTAAACAATATTAAAGGAAAAGAATCAATAATACCT
>NZ_OV100765.1:601624-601788 GCF_920984865.1 Candidatus Nanopusillus massiliensis
ATGCCGGCCAAGCTCTTCGGCNNNNTAGTTCTCCTTATATAGATTTTTTNNGGTAGAAGAAATTCCGTATTNNATTACTTAAAATATCATAAAGAATCTTTAGAAATCAGAAACAACTTTTTCAGTATTTCAGATAAAAATTTTTTAATTTCTTAAAATATTGT
>NZ_OV100765.1:601795-602015 GCF_920984865.1 Candidatus Nanopusillus massiliensis
TATAATCTTCTTCTTTAATTAAATCTAAATTGTTTTATTAAATACTTTGCTATAATTTTTATTTTTTAATAATTTTATAGATTATATATATTTTATGACAGATCATTTTAAAGCAATATTTAAAACAGATCTTAATAGAAATCTCAATTTTACTGAAGAAACTATTGAAATTTTAGATAATAAAATTTCCATATATGATGATAATAAAAACAAAATAATA
>NZ_OV100765.1:602050-602349 GCF_920984865.1 Candidatus Nanopusillus massiliensis
ATGGAATAAGTATATGTAAATTAATTGCAATATAACAAAGATGGAAAAATATTTGAAGTTGCATATTTTACAAAGAAAAAAGCAGAGAATATACAAAAAATTCGTAGATGAATTTAATTTAAAAGTAAAAACGGAAATAATTGAAAAAGAAGAAAAGAAAAGATCTAAAAAAGAAATATATGGATTTTTAATACAAATTATTAAAAAATATAAGAAAGAACTTATCTTAATTACTATTATCTTTATTATAGGTCATATAATAAGTCTAATTCCTCCTTATTTAACAGCTTTATTAATAA
>NZ_OV100765.1:602356-602946 GCF_920984865.1 Candidatus Nanopusillus massiliensis
TCTTATATCAAAAATACAATCAATGGAAGTATTTCTTACAATAATTTTCTTAATGCTAATATCTTCTATTATTTCTAGATTTNNNTATTTAATAGGTAATTCTTTATTAAATATTACACAGACAAAAATCAGAAAGGGAATAAGAGAGTTATATATTAGAACATATAATTTTTAATGATGTTTCTTTTATAGAAAAATACTCTCCTTCTACATTAATAGCAAGATATCAAACGGATATAGAAGAAATAGATGGTTTTATTGCATTTGANCTGCCTTTTATAATTATAGATACTTTAATGCTTGTTGGGACCCTTATTATACTTTTTTTATTATTACCATTTTTAGCAATACCTATAATAATTGCCAGCATTTGTTATTTTTGTTCTTTTCATAATTTATGAAAGAAAAATTAGAAGAATTGATAAAAAAGCAAGAATAAAGTCTGTAGATGCCGAAACTCAAGTAAATAATGTTCTAAGGAACTTTTATAGCATTAAGTTATTCTCAAAAGAAAAAGAAGAATATGAAAAAACAAAAAATATAATAAACACTTGGTATTNGACAGATACTCAGGTAGGAAAACTTATTAC
>NZ_OV100765.1:602952-603393 GCF_920984865.1 Candidatus Nanopusillus massiliensis
AGGTGAACTATTATTTTTAATAATAGATTTGATTACTGTTTTTATATGGTATATGGGTGGAATTTTTGTAATTAATAATCTAATTAAATTGGGTATATTGGTTGNTTTTATAACTTATATTTTATATATTTATAGCCCACTCCAGCACATATGAAAGGTTTTTTGGGGGTATTCCAAAAGCTTTAGTTTCTGCTGAAAGAATATTAGAATTATTAGAAGATAAGCCAAAAATATTAAATAAAGAAAATGCTTTAAAACCAAATATGATTGATGAAATAAAATTTGTTAATGTTACTTTTGGATTATAAACAGGTTTTCCTGTATTAAAAAATATTTCTTTTACAATAAAACCTAAAGAAAAGGTTGCAATTGTTGGAAAAAATGGAGCTGGAAAGACAACAATTGCTAAATTATTATAAAGATTTTATGACATAAATAATG
>NZ_OV100765.1:603399-603725 GCF_920984865.1 Candidatus Nanopusillus massiliensis
TATTAAAGGGAAATACAAATATAAAAGATATAGATTTAAAATATCTTAGGGAAAAAATTTCATATTTATCACAAGAACCTGAAATTTTTAATAATACTACTTACATACAATATATCTTATGGAAATCAAAATGCAAATGAAATAGAAATAATTAGAGTTTGCAAAATTGTAAATATACATGATGATATAATTAAATTACCTTTTGCATATGATACCCCAGCAGGAGAAGAGGGAACAAAACTATCTAGCGGCCAAAAACAAAAAATAACAATTGCAAGAAATATAATAAAAAATCCTNNNATGTTTATACCTGATGAATTAACATC
>NZ_OV100765.1:603738-604422 GCF_920984865.1 Candidatus Nanopusillus massiliensis
AAAGAGCAGAGAACANNNTTTTTCTGCTATATTAAATATTTCAAAAGATAAAACTTTAATATATATTTCACATAATTTAGCGGAAGTATTAAATATGGATAGAGTTATTGTTATAGAAGACGGAAAAATTGTTGAAGAAGGAAAAACCTGNTGATTTAATTAAGAAAAAGGGAAAATTCTATGAATTATTTAAAAATCAAATAGAAAATTTAGAAAAAATAGAAAATGTTAATCAAAAATCAGAATTACTCAATTTAAATATAATAAAAGATAAAAATATAATAATAGAACCTTCTAATAAACCTACCACAGTAAATATTATATATAATGGTAAAAAACATGAAAACCTTATGCCAAAACTTTTATTCCCAATATCAAATCCAAAATTTGTAGGATTTTACGATGATAATTTCAATGAAATATTTTTATTAGAAGATTATAAATTTTAGACAAAGATTCTAAAAAAATATTAGAAAATGCAATAAAATATAATTCTATAATATATAAAATAGAAAAAATAAAGAAGATAGATATTGAAGGAGGATCTANNNNATGAAATGCTCTTATAAATAATAAAGAATTGGAGATAAAAATAATTTCTCCAGAAAATCTTTTTATTTTTGAAGATAAGGTTTTATTTATTGATGAAAATGGTAACCTATATCAAATAATATTAAAAGATTT
>NZ_OV100765.1:604430-604976 GCF_920984865.1 Candidatus Nanopusillus massiliensis
GGAGTGTAAAGGAATTAAATAAAATAATATAATATCTTTATAATTTTAAATTTCAAAAAACAAATAGTTAAAATTGTCAATCACAATTAAATTTAAAAAATTACTTATAAAAATATCTTTAATGGCTACAGGTCCTANNTACGTAGTAAAATTTAGAAGGAGAAGAGGAAAATATTACAGATTATAGAAGGAGACTAAAGTTATTAAAATCAAAGAAACCAATATTTGTTGTTAGAAGATTTTTAAATAATATATTAGCACAAATAACATTATATAATGAAAATGGAGATAAAACATTACTAACAGTCCATTCAAAAATATTAGAAAAGAAATATGGATGGAAAGGACATAGAGGAAATTTACCAACAGCATATTTAGTCCGTTTATTAGCAGGTCTAGAAGCAAAGAAAAGAGGAATTGAAGAAGCAATATTAGATATTGGAAGATATAGATCTACAAAAGGAAATTCATTATATGCTGCACATAAAAGGTGCAATTGATGCTGGATTAAAGATTCCATATAATGAGGNNATTTTACCTTCTGAA
>NZ_OV100765.1:604982-605275 GCF_920984865.1 Candidatus Nanopusillus massiliensis
ATAAAAGGTGAACATATAAAAAATTATGCATTAATGTTAAAAGAAAAAAATCCTGAAAAATATAATAAGCAANTTTCAAGATATTTAAAAAATGGATTAGAACCTGAAAAAATAGTAGAGCATTTTGAAGAGGTAAAAAATAAAATATTAAAAGAATATGGCATCTGATTGGAAAGATAGCTTAGATCCCGTGTTTAGAGATTTTATAAAATCATTAATAGAAGAAACAAAAAAGTATAAGGATGTATATGAAAATTCTGATAATCCATCAAAAATACAAATGTGGATTGTAC
>NZ_OV100765.1:605280-605468 GCF_920984865.1 Candidatus Nanopusillus massiliensis
ATATTATATAGAAAATTACTATCTATAGAGAGGAAAATTATCAGAAATAAAATCTTAAATAAATAATAAGGAATTAAGAGAAAAATTAGAAGAATATTTGAGAAAACTTTAATAAACAACAGCAACCAAAACCCCTCCTATTTTTTCTCTTTTACATTCTTCATTTGTTTTAACTCCTTTATTAGTAG
>NZ_OV100765.1:605474-605708 GCF_920984865.1 Candidatus Nanopusillus massiliensis
ATAATATTCCAAAACCACTTGCAGCTAAATATCTTTTTTCATAACTTTCTAATTCTCTATATGATACAGGAAACCTGGGATGAATTGCTTTTCCAAAATTAAAATATTNNGAAAACCTGGCAATTATCTTTTTCCCTTCAGTATTATATTCTTCAACAAATCTATATACCTTTAATTTTTCTAAAATATTCAATAATAATTTATTATAATAATTAAACTCTACATCTCTTCTCC
>NZ_OV100765.1:605779-605869 GCF_920984865.1 Candidatus Nanopusillus massiliensis
TTAAATCCTAATTCTTTTGCCATTTCTATAAAGCATCTTCCGCATATGTAATATATTATATCTCCTAAGAACTCTATCATGAGAACAGCA
>NZ_OV100765.1:605878-606108 GCF_920984865.1 Candidatus Nanopusillus massiliensis
TCTTATACTTCCTTTTCCAAATTTTCTTTCCTTATTTTTAATTCCATATTCTTCAAATACTTTTATTAAACTTTTATTTTCCTTNNNGCTTTTTGTATTAATTCTTGTATATACTTAATCTTACCTTCTTTAACTAGTCTTCTTACTTCTTCCTTTATATATTTTGGTGCATTATTTTTGAGTATCTTTGCTAAAGTACCTGATTTGTTTTTCTGTAATTCTACTAAATA
>NZ_OV100765.1:606113-606347 GCF_920984865.1 Candidatus Nanopusillus massiliensis
AATCATTTGGCATTTATTAATAATATATTAGTAAGATTTAAAAGAAATATAGATTTTTAAGGAAAAAATTAAAATAAATATAATAATGTTAAAATCCCTAATTGTTGGGATAGACCCANNTACAAATTTAGGATTNNNTGTTATAGATGATAATGGAAATATTATTGATAAATTAAGTGGAAAAAATATACAAAACGAGGATATAATCAAATATATAAGTGATTTAAAATATGT
>NZ_OV100765.1:606352-607503 GCF_920984865.1 Candidatus Nanopusillus massiliensis
TTATTACTACAGATAAAAAGGAAATACCAAAGACAATATTAGATATAGCATCAAAATTAATATATTGGTGTATATAATCCAAAACAAGTATTANTTTAGAAATAAAAAATAAATATTATCAAGATGAAAATTTAAAGAATATATTTGAAAATAATCATGAATTTGATGCATATATATCGGCAATAGAAGCATTAAAAAAATTAAAAGAAATTTTTGAAAAGGCAAAAAAAGTTTCTTGAAAGCACAGGAAGAATATATTAAAATATTAAGATATATATTAAAAAATAGAAAAGTAGAAGTTGTAGCAGCAAAAAATAATTTGAGAGAAAAGGAAAAAGAGAAAAAGAAAGAAAAGAAAAGAAAAAGAAGAAAGAAAGAGAAAAAAGAAAAAGAAAAAGAAAAGGAAATAATAAAGAAAAAAAAAGAAAAGAAAGAAAAAGAAAAAGAAAAAGAAGAAATAAATAAAAAATATATTGAATTATTAAATGATTATAATATCTTATCTAAGATGTTGACGGAAAGATTAAAAATTGATGATAATATTATACCAAAAATTTCTTTTTTATATTTAAACAAACTTTATTATAATAAAATATTTATAGATGAGTTTAAAGAAGAATATATTATATATTACAAAAATAAAGATGTAAAATTTTTTGTAAAAAAAGAAGATTTAATGGAAGTTAAAAATATTCTTCCGAGATTTTATGCTATTGATGAATTTAAAGAATTAAAGAATTTTATTATTATCGAAAAGNNNCATGAAGAAAAATCTAATATAACAGAAAAAGATGTTGATGAAGAAAGGCTGAAGAAAATTTTAAAAAATTATAGGGAACACCGCCTTCAAAATCTACTACAATAATTCCTNNNNAAGTATACATAAAATAATTAATTACTAATTAGTAATATATCAAAAATTGGCAAATACAATAAAATAGACTTACATTTTGATACTGGTGTATGAAATATTTTATAAATATCTTTTATAAGATTTTTGATAATCAATATTTTTAAACAGAAAGTCTATAGATATATTTAGAAGAAAAAATCAATCATGGAAGAAATTTNGGGGCAATTTTTTAAAAACCCAAGTAAAATTAACTATTTTAAATATAAAAATGGCATTTTAGCAATTTTTAAATAGATTG